>DASPNK010000210.1:0-5468 GCA_035626575.1 Planctomycetota bacterium
CCTCCCGCGGTACGACGCGATGTACGAGGCGTGGGACGGAAAACGCGTGCTCGCGGACGACGCCGCGAAGGCGGCGACCGGCGTCCAGAAGATCGTGCCGGTCCCGTCGCGCGGGTTCGGCGCCTTCGGAAAGGCGGTCGACGAAGCGCTCGCCGCTTCGAAGAAGCTCTACCTCGAAGGCGCCGCGAGCCCGGCCGGCCGGCGCGAGGAGCCGCGTTTCGATCTCGAGACGCCGAGTCGCGCCGACGCGCTGGCCTCGTACGCGGCGGCGAAGAAGCCCGACGTCGAGATCACGTCGATCGCCCGCGCGATCGACGCGGTGCGCGGCGTGAAGTCTCCGTACGAGATCGAAATGGTGCGCCGCGCGATCCGCGCGACGGGCGACGGCTTCGTGCGCGCGATGCGGAAGGCGCGGCCCGGCATGTGGGAGTTCGAGTTCGACGCGATTCTGCAGCACGCCTTCGTCGACGCCGGAGCGACCGGACTGCCCTATTACCCCATCGTGGCGACCGGCGAGAACGCCTGCTCCATGCACTACGTCGCCAACCGCACCCGCTTCGAAGACGGCGACCTCGTGCTGTGCGACGCCGCGGCGGAATGGGAGTGGTACGCGTCCGACATCACGCGCACCTTCCCCTGCAACGGCAAGTTCACGCCGGCGCAGCGCGCCGCCTATGAAGGCGTGCTCCGCGGCCAGGAGGCGGCCGCAAAGGCGCTGCGACCCGGGACCTCGCTGATGGAGCTGAACCGCATCGCCCGCGAGGCGATGGAGAAGGCCGGACTGAAGCAGGCCTACATGCACCAGTACATCCTGGGCCACCAGGTCGGCCTGAACGTGCACGACGCCGGCGGCGCGCGGTTCAAGCCGGGCATGATCATCACCATCGAGCCGGGCTACTACGTGAAGTCCGAGAAGTTCGGCATCCGCATCGAGGACTGCTACCTCGTCACGGAAGACGGCTCGGAGTGCCTCTCGGCGGACATCCCGAAGACCGTCGCGGAGATCGAAGCCCTCGTCGGCGCCGACTACCGCTGACGCCGGCCACGGCGGAGGTATCGCAGGCGCGGCGTCAGTCGCCGCCGTCGCCCCCTCCGCCGTCGCCTCCGCCGTCGCCTCCGCCGTCGCCTCCGCCGCCGTCATCTCCACCCCCTCCGGCGGCGTCGCCGTCGCCCGCGAACCCCTCCCACCCGTCGTCGCCGTGGAGCGGGTGGTCGATCAGCCATCGGCCGTCGTCGGCGTAGAGGCTTGGATCCGCCGCCGGAGGTGCGAGGTTCGGCGAGGCCTCGCGCTTTCGGCTGCGACCGCCGATCACGCCGTCCTCCCACCCGCCCGAGCCCTGCGCCCAGGCGGAGGCGGCGGGAAGTCCCTCGAGAGGTCGCATCGGGTCGTGTCGCGCCCCCGTCCGGGCGCAGCCGGCGTCGTGCGCGGCCAGAGCGCGCCGTCCCCGACGCGACGGCCGCGGCCCGCGCCGACGCGTCGCCCGCCAGACCCACACGGCGCACGCCGTTGCGCCGGCGATCCACGGCGCGGCGACGTACCCGTCGGCTCTGAAGTACAGGCCGCCGATGACGCACAGCGCGAAGAGCCCGGAAAACGGAAAGCTCCACGGCGGCCGGGGCGCGATGCGCAGAAGGCGCCGCGCCAGAAGCTCGTCGATCATCCGCCGCAGGACGCCGACGACGCCGGGCGCCGCGTCCAAGGCGTCGACGTTTCGACCGGCGCCCGCCGCACGCCACACCGCGACGACGAGGGGATGCGCGGCGTCGTCCGCCTTGCCGACCGCTTCGACGCGGCCGTCTCCGCTCACAGCGAGCAGCCCCTTGTGCAACAGCGCCGCCGTCGCCGCGCGCACCGCCGTGCGCGGTCCGCCCCGCAGCAGCGCCGCCTCCCAGGGGTCGAGAGCGTCCATGCGACGACAGTGCAGGCGAATCCGGTCCCCTTCCGTGTCGGGCGCCGCGCCGCGGTCGCTGCACAGTCAAGCCGCGCCGCGCGACGCACGAGGCGTGCGGTGCGAAGCCCCTAACGCGAGTTCCGCGTCTCCGCAAGCGCCGCGACGTCCGAAGCGATCCACGCCTGCGGCGCCGCGGGTCCGCCGTCCCACGGCGCGCCGCAGCCGCCGCCGGGCGCGCCGCTTCGCAAAGCGCCGCCGCGGACGCCCCAGGTGAACGTCGGCGGCGGCGGCTCGGCCAGGTCGAGCGCCGCATCGAAGGCGTCGACCCCGTAGAGCGCGCGGAGCCGTGCGCGCCGGCGCCGCCCCTCGGGCGACGCCTCATGGAGAACGGTCGCGCGACGCGCCCACAGGGATGCGCCCTCGGCGTGCGCCGCGAGGAACGCCCGCCGCCCGAGGGGCGTGGGCCGCGGACCGCGAGCGGCGCGCCCGGCCACGACGTGCGCGGCGACCACGACGATCAGCACGACGACGACGATGAAATCGTCCTTCGAGAGCAGGCTGAGGAACAGCGCGACGAGACTCAGGAGCGCGTGGAGCGCGAACGCCCCGCCCGTCGCCGGGAGTCCCGGTCGCGTCACCAACCCGCGGCGCGCCATCTCTTCTTCGAGTCGGCGCGACGACGCGACGACCGCGGGGTGACCGAAGACGGCGACGGGCGACGCGCCCGCGTCCGCGGCGGCCCGACGCCACGCGCGCTCCAGCGGATGTTCGCCGTCGTGCGCCTCCGGGTCGGCGCCGACCGGGTCGCGACGCATCGCCTCCGCGAGGTCGAGCGCAGCGCTCAAACCCCCGCGCAGATAGGCCGCCTCGACCGGTCGCAGAGGGATCACCGCTGAAGCCTACCGACCGGGAGGCGGGCGACCGGCCTTCGCAGGCCGCGCCCATGACGGAGCGCGCGCGCCCGGCCTGGTCAGGAACGCCGGCCGGCGTCGAAAGGCGTCGGCCTCCTCGCGCGAGCGCGCGGCGATGCAGCCCCCGATCGCTTCGGCGAACGCGGCGCTGAAAGCCAGCCAGTGCATGCCGTCGGGAAGCAGGCATACGCCGCCCATTCCGAGGAGGACGGCGATCGCGATGAAGAACGTGAGACGCGAGCCGTAGCTCCGGGACCGCCGACGCACGGCGTCCGCCCGCGGCGGCGGGACGCCGGGTCGCGCGGCGTCGGAGGGCGCGGTCATCGGACGCCCGCGAAGCGCGCGGCGACGCGCGCGGCCTCCGAGGCCACCGACGGCGCGAGGTCCTCCGCCGCGCGCACGACGGCGTCGACCCTCACGCCGGTCATGCACGCGTGGTCGAGCGGACACGTCTTCAGGTGACAGGGCCCGCACGGCACGTCGACGCGCACGACGCGCTGGCGTTCCATGGCCCAGTCGCTCCAACCCGGATGGGTCGACCCCATGACGCAGACCAGGGGCTTGTTCAGCGCGGCGGCGAAGAAGCGCGGGCCGGTGTCGTTGCAGAGCATGAGGCAGCAACGCTCGACGATCCCGCGCAGCGCGCCGAGGGGCGCGACGTCGTCGTGCGTCGTGCGCACGGGGGACCGGGCCGCGGCGACGATGCGCCGCGCGATGTCGCCTTCGCCGGGCCCGCTCAGGATCGCGACCTCCGCGCCGAAGCGCGCCGCGAGCGCGTCGGCGGCGGCGGCGAAGCGCTCGGGCGCCCACAGCTTCGACGCGCCGAACTTCGCCCCGGGGACGAGCGCGATCAGCGGCTTCGTCGGGTCGACGCCGAGCCGCGCCAACCGCCGCGACGCCTCGTCGCGGTCGTCGTCGAGCACCGGCAGCTCGTAGGCGCCGCCCTCGAACGGCACCCCCGCGGCGCGCAGCACGCGTCCGTAAAGCTCCGGCATCGGAATCGGCGCTTTGCGGGCGCGGCGCGGAACGGCGTGCGTGAGCAGAAGGCGTCGCCCTTCGCCCGCGTATCCCGCGCGCGTCGGGATGCGCGCCAGCGCGGGCCCGAGCGCCGTCCCGAAGGAGTTCGTGAACAGGAACGCGGCGTCGAACCGCCGATCGCGCAGCGCGCGGACGTGGCGCGCCAGCCCGCCGAACGGTCGCGACTCGCCGCGGTCGAGCAGGAGGACGTCGTCGACCGCGTCGAACCCGCGCAGCACCGGCGCGACGTAGGCGCGCATCCCCGCCGTGATCGACGCCCGCGGATACGCCCGACGGAGCGCCCGGAGCGGCGGCGTCGCCATGACGACGTCCCCCACCCAATTAGGCAGGCGCACGTAGATCCGCTCCGCCGGCGGCGGCGCGGACGGCGCCGCGCGACTCACCCGACGTCGCCGGCGCGGATGCGCGCGACCACGTCGGTGGTGGCGTGGTCCTTGGGATCGCCGACGATCGCGACGCGCCCGCCGCACGCCTCCACCGCGGCGCGCTCCGGCACGCCGTCGGCGGCGTAATCGCGCCCCTTGGCGTGCACGTCGGGCCGCACGCGCCGCACCAGCGGCTCCGCGGTGCGGTCGTCGAAAACGTACACCAGGTCGACGCACCCGAGCGCGGCCACCAGTTCGGCGCGCTCGGCCTCCGGCACGACGGGGCGCTTCGGCCCCTTGGCCGCGCGCACCGACGCGTCCGAGTTGACGCCGACCAGCAGGAAGCCGCCCAGCCGCTTCGCGTCTTCCAGAGCGCGCACGTGGCCGACGTGCAGCAGGTCGAACGCGCCGTTGGTCAGGACGACGCGCAATCCCGCCGCGCGCGCCGCCGCGACGCGACGGTCCAGCTCGACGCCGTCGCGGACGACCTTGCGCGCGAAGCTCGGCGCGCGCCGCGTCGACCCGTCGTCGGCGCCGGTCACCGCGCGAACGCCTCCGCCGCGGCGACGAATTCCGACGGCGCGCAGACCGCCGCGCCCGCCTTGGTGACGACGACGCCCGCCGCCGCGTTGGCGAGCCGGGCGGCGTCGTCGCGCGAGGCGCCCGCCGCGAGCGCCAGCGTGAGGACGGAGATCACCGTGTCGCCGGCGCCCGACACGTCGGCGACCTCGCCGCCGCTCGCGGGCACGTCGACGCGCGGCTTGTCGCGCTCGAAAAGCGACAGCCCGAGGTTTCCGCGGGTGATGAGCAGCGCCGGCGCCTCGAGGCGGTCGAGCAGGAGCCGGCCGGCGCGCTCGAGCGCCGCTTCGTCGCGGATGCGGAAACCGACCGCGCCCTCGGCCTCGTCCTCGTTGGGCGTGGCGACGTCCACGCCGCGGAACTCGCCGATGCGGTAACGCGAGTCGGCGGCCTGCAGTCGACCGCGGAACGCTTCGCGCGCCGCCGCGAACACGTCCGGCGTCGCCGTGCCGTAGCCGTAGTCGGAGTAGATCACGGCGTCCGCGTGGGGAAGCCGCGCGCGAAGCCGCTCCTTGAGCGCCTCCCGCGCGGCGGCGTCGGGCGGCGCGTCGGGTTCGCGGTCGATGCGCAGGAGCTGCTGCTTGGTGCGATGCGGGTCGCCCGCGAGGATGCGCGTCTTGGAGACGGTCCGGTACGTCGTCGACGCGACGACGCCTTCGGTCTCGACGCCGAGGTCGCGGAAG
>DASPNK010000211.1:0-2762 GCA_035626575.1 Planctomycetota bacterium
CGTTGACGCGCCGGCGGCCGCGCGCGGCGTGCGACGTCTCCGTCGGGCGGCGCACCACCGCGCGGCGGAGCGCGAGCGGCGCGCCGCCGACCGACATCCACTCCCACGGCACCGCCTCGGTCGCGGTGGTCGTCGCCAGCTCGAGGACGAGGTCCTTGGGCAACGTGCGGAGCCGGCGGCGCAGCTCGGCGGGCGCGAGGTGCGCCACGGCCGACGCTGCGCGCCGCACGTCGCGCCGCAGGCGGCCGGCGTCGAAACCCGCGTCCTGCGTCGCCGCCACCGCGTCGCGCAGGCGGTCGAACTCCTTCCACGTCGACGCTCCCGCCCAGACGCGGCGACGCGGGCCGCCGTCGAGGATCGAGAGGTCGAAGTCGAGCCGCTCGCCGTCGGAGGCGATCTCCAGCGTGGCCGTCGGCGTCGGTCGCTCGATCGCGCGTCGAGCGCGGGGCGCGGTCGCCGCCGCCGTTTTCGCCGGCCGCCCGGTCGCGTCGGCGACGGCGGCGAGGAAGCGCGCCGCCTCTTCGTGGCGCTCCTCGGGGTACGGCAGCACGCGCAGTTTCGCGGTCCTCCAGAGCAGCTCGCGCTCCGCGGCGCCGACGCCGCTCATCACCGCGAATCGCGGCGGGACGCCTCCGCGGAAGGTCGTCAGCTGACTGTCGAGCAAGAGGCGGAAGTTCACGTCGCTGAGCGAGTACCCCACGAACACCAGCGCGTGCGTCAACAGGATCCCGTTCATGACCGCCTGGAACGCCGGGTTTGCGTGGATGACGCGGCGGTACTCGTCGGCCGTGAAGACCATGGACTCGGGCGACGCCGCGTCGCCGTGAGCCTTGAGGATGAAGAACGCCCCGTGCAGCAACAGCGTGCCGTGCCGATCCAGCTCGAAGCTGGACGGAGCGGGCGGCGCGTCGCCGGCGCCGAAGCGCTCGTACGCGCGCTCCAGCAGGTCGTCGAAGTTGGTGGTGACCACGCACGCATAGGGCGTCCGCACGATGTCGGCGTGCGTCTTCGGCAGCTCGCGGCGCGGCGTCAACGCATCGCGCACCACGGCGTAGAAGCGCTCGCGCCCGAGCAGCTCCCGGCACCGGCTGCCCACCTCCTGATGCCGCGACGCCCGCAGCAGCCGTTCCAGCTCGCCGCGCTCCAGCGAGTCGGCGCGCACCGCCTCCCATGCGCGTCGCAGCCCGTCGGCGGACGGCCGCCTCCCCTTCCGCGCCCCGCACAGCTCGGCGAACGCCGCGTCGCCGAACGCCGCCCGCAGTGCGCGCACCGCCGGCGCGTTCCAGGCGCCGTCGGAACCCGCGACCCCGTCGCCGGCTGCGGCGAAGGACCTCTCGCCGTCGAAACACGGAGGCGCCGCCCAAGGCGTCGCCGTGTCCACGAGCCCCCGCATCAACCCGTTCCACGACGGCAACCCGGCGTTGATCGACAGCCCCGCGCCGACGAACAGCGCGCACTTCCCCGCGCGCACGTAGCTCGCCACCGCCGCCGCCTCCGGCGTCTCCGCCGGCGGCTGCGGCGCCGCGAACCGAGACGCCCCCCCGAGGCCGTCCCGCGCCGCCGCGCCGTCATCCTCGCGGAGTCGATGAAGCCGCCCGCTCACCGCCGCACCGTACCCGGCGGCCCTGCCTCCGCGCCGGCGCCGCCCTTCGGCATGCGCTTCAGCGCGGCGCGCCGATTCGTTTTAGGTCTGCCGCGCCGCGGGCGACGTCGCGACGCGAACTGCTCCGGAGCCGTGATCGACGCGCCGTTGCGGCGCGACGCGGGTCGCCCGAAGTCGAGCCGAGCCGCGGCGGCGTTCGCGAACGAGATTCGGCGCCGTCGCCGAACCGCCGCGTGGGAAACGGATCGCGCGCGCGTCGACGCCGAACGGTTCCGCGACGGCGTGCGCCGACAGAGTCTCGCGACGACCGTCCGCGCGTTGCACATGATTCTGCAATCCCTGCACAAAGATCGGCGCGAGCCATCCGTTAATGGGCCGCATTCGTCGCCCCTGCAATCCGACGGCGAGTGGATCGGAGGCGTCATGCGATTTCTCCTCATCGCCTGTGCGGCATGGACGGCGGTCGTTCATCCGCACGGCTCCGCAGATTCACGAGCCGTCGCGCCCCCCGCAGGCGCGGGTCCCGTCGTTCCGACGGCATCGTCGGCCGTCTTCGCGTTCCGCTCGGATCCGAGTACTGCCGCACCCCTGAAGCCATGCCCCTGTGTTCAGGTCGACTGCGGGGGACGCGAAGAGACCGTCTGCCTCGTCCATCCCGGAGAGCGCCATCTACGAACGCGCGCAGGCGCTCAGGTGAGTCGCCTGTCGAGCGGCCTGTTGCACGTCGTCGAGTCATGCTGCGGACACGCCGACGAGCCGGACGTGCTGTGGTACGTCCTCGCCCTGCCGTACCAGGCGTCCAACTGCCCGACGCCGAACAACCCTGCCCCGCCGCAGACCGCGCCGTACCTCGTGGGCGCGGTTCCGAATCCCAACAACCCCGGGCACCCCGACAACGTCGCCCGGCATTGGGCGGTCGGATCGACGATTCCCTATCGAATCTGGGTGCCGCCCAACAAGCCGATCACGTCGACGATCTTCTCGCCGGGAGGCGTGCCGTACCGTTACCTCGACTTCCAGAACGACGTCGCCGCCGTCCTCGGGTATTGGACTTCAATGCCATGGGTCGACCTCAACGTCGCCCAGGGAACCTGCGCGCACTCGTCGGTCAACTACGACGGTTCCGGGGTCGTGGGCCTCGGGATCAAGCAGATCTGGG
>DASPNK010000212.1:0-4300 GCA_035626575.1 Planctomycetota bacterium
GCTGGCCGCGGCGGCGGCGTGCCGGAAGACGCCGCCGGCCGGGAACCCCGGCGCTCCGGGCGCGGGGCGTCGCGTGCTCGTCGTCGGCGGCGGCCTCTGCGGCCTGCGCACGCTCGACCTGCTGCTCGAGCGCGGATTCGACGCGCGCCTCCTCGAAGGCGCGACGCGGCTCGGCGGGCGCCTCTACACCTTGCGCGAAGGTCTGCCCGCGGGGCTCCGCGTCGAGCTCGGCGGGGAACGCGTGGCGCACGCCGACGCGCGCGTCCACGCCCTGATGGAGCGACTCGGGCTGACGCCCGCGCCGTACCCCGCCCCGAGCGGCGCGATCCGCGCGACGTTCGGCGGGCGCACGTTCGACGGCGCCGCGCCGCCGCCGGACCTTTTCGAAGGCCTCGGCGAAAACGAGCGCGACGGCGCCCCGTTCTTCGTTCATGCGTCGGTGGCGGAAGCCGCCCGCCCGCCCGCCGACGACGATCCGCGATCGGGCCTCGAGTGGCTGCGCGCTGCGGGCCTCACGCCGCGCGGCGAAGCGCTGGTGCGCGCGTTCACCTACCACGAGATCGATCGCCTGCCGGCGCCCGCGCTCGCGCGCGCGATCGCGCGGGAGCTGGCGGTGCGCGGCGGCGCGGCGAGCGTCGGCGGCGGCGCCGACCAGCTCGCGGAGCGGCTCGCCGTCGGCCGCGAAGGGCGGATCGAGCGCGGTTTCGTCGCGGCCGAGGTCGAGGTCGCGGGAGACGTGGTGCGTCTGCGCGACGCGCGCGGCGAAGCCCGCGAAGCGGCGGCGGCGGTGTTCTGCCTCTCGCTCTCGGCGCTTCGCAAGCTCAAGTTCGCCGCGGGAACTCCGGCCCCCCTCGCCGCGCGCCTCGACGGCCTCGCCGTCGGCGACGAGCTGAAGGTCTCCGCGCACCTGCCCGCGTCGGCGCGCGCCGTCGCGGAATACTCGGCGGCCGATGCCTTCCCGCGGGCCTCATGGCGCCTGCCGGAAACCGCCGCCGACGGCCCCTACGTGTGGAACGTCATGGCGGTGCGGGACGACGTCGCCCCCGCGCGCGAGGCCTGGAAAACCGGCGCGGCCGGTTTCGCGGCCTACATGGCGCGGCGCGCCCCCGACGTCGCGCCTCACGGTCCCCGCTGGTTCGCCCACGACTGGAAGCTCGATCCGCTTGCGGGCGGCGCCTACGCCTGGGCGCGGACGCCGGCGGGGCTCGAGCCCGGTCCGCTCCGCGCGGGTCCGTTGTGGTTCGCCGGCGGAGACCTTTCTTCGCTGCCCGGCTGGATGGAAGGCGCGCTTGAGAGCGCCGAATCGGTCGCCGCGGCGGTCGAGGCGGGAGGATAGGCTTCGACGTGCGTCGTCTCGCCGCCTTCCTCGTCTGCGCCGTCATGCTCGCGGTCGTCGCCGCGGCGATGCGCCCGACCCTCTCCGCGCCGCCCGACGCCGCGCGCGTCGCGCGCACCGTCGAAGCTCTGGCGCGGCTGCGGACGGCCGTCGAACGGCATCACGCCGACGTCGGCCGCTATCCGCGCGAGTACCCGCACCACCCCGCCGCGACGCGCGAGCTGACGGCCCCGCAGCCGACGGCCGGATGGCGCGGTCCTTATCTCGAGGCGCCGTTCCGCCACGCCGACTGCCCGATCGGCGCCCGCTGGTTCCTCCACGCCGACGCCGCGCTCCCGCGCCTCGAAGGCTTCGACCTCGACGGCGACGGCGCCGTGGAGCCGCGCACGACCGCCTCGGTGCTGCGCATCGAATACGCCGAAGAGCGTTGGGCGGAGGCTCTCGACAAGGTCGTCGACGCCGGCGTCCCCGGCGCCTGGCGGACGACAGGCCGCCTCCGCTTCGCCAACGAACGCGCGGGCAAGCCCGGAACGGCGGACGTTCTGCTGCATCCCTGACGGGTCCGGGGGGCGGCCCTGTTTCGTCGGTCCGACGCCGCTCCGAGTCGGCCGTAGACCGACGATGCGGGCGCGTCCTCGGGGGCTTCGCCCCCTCGGGGCGACGTTCCGCGGTCCCGGCGCCTACGGTCGACGGCGGCGCGCCTACCGCGCGGCGGCGTAGGCGGCGAGCAGCGCGCGCGCTTCGGACTCGACGGCGCAGGCGCGGCGGACGAAGGCATGGCCCTCGCGGCCGCGGCGCTCGCGCAGCGCGGGGTCGACGGCGAGGGCGACGAGCTTCGCGACGGCGTCGTCGTCGGTCGCGAAGAGGGCCGCGGGGTCGTCGCCCACGGCGTCGCGGTTGGCGGGGATCGCGGAGGCCAGGGTCGGGCGCGCGGCGGCCTGCGCTTCGAGGAGCGCGTTGGAGAGTCCCTCGTGGAGCGACGTGTTGAGCACGACGTCGGCGTCGGCGTAATGCGCAGGCATGTCCTCGGCGGGCACGGGTCGGAGAAGCGCGACGCGCGGGCGCGTCGCGGCGGCGGCGCGCACCGCGGCGACCGTCGTCGGATCGAGGGGCATTCCGAGGACTGCGAGCGCGAGGGCGGGGACCTCCGCCGCGGCGCGGTCGAAGAGGCGCACGGCGCGGAGCGGATCCTTGCCGGGGCGCAGGCCCGAAGGCAGGAGGACGACGACGTCCGCATCCGAGAACCCGGCCGCGCGTCGGAGGGGCCCGGCGACGCCGGCGCGGCGCGAAGGCGGCGGCTCGGCCGGCGCGGCGACGGCGCGCGGAACGAGGCTGAGCCGCGAAGGATCGACGTAGCCGCCGTCGACCCAGGCCGCGGCGCCGAGCGTTCCGGGCACGAGCAGCCGGCGCGCGCCGGCGACCGCGTCGCGCAGCGCCGCGTCGGACGCCGCGCCCGCTTCCACCTGCTCGAACTCGGTGCCGCCGATCGACAGCACGTAAGGGCGCCCGACGGCCCGCAACGCGGGCCCGACGCGCGTCGCGTGGTGGCCGTGGACGAGGTCGGGCGCGAATCCTCGGAGCGCGTCGTCCAAGGCGCGCCGCAACACGTCGCCTTCGCCGTGCACCCAGACCGCCTCGCCGCCCGCGGCGCGGATCGCGGCGGCGTAGCGGCGGCACGTCGAGGCGTTGCCGCGGCGGGCTTCGGGCCCGTACGCCGAGGCGAGGAGGATCCGCAGGGTCACGGCCGGTTCTATCCCCCGCGCCCCGCACGTACACTTCCCGCGATGTCGAATCGTCGTCGCCGTCGCCTCGAGACCGCCGCGGCGGCGGTCGCCTGGCTCGCCGCCGCGGGTTGCGACGGCGAAGCTCCGCGGGACGTCGGCGGTCGCGAGGCCGGCGCGGCCGCCTCCCGCCCCGCGGCGGGCCGCCGACTCGTCGAAGTCGGCGACGCCGCCGGCGTGACCGCGATCGTGCGGTCGGGCGAAGAGACGCAGCGCCACATACCCGAGGTGAAGGCGACGGGCGTCGCGGTCTTCGACTACGACGGCGACGACCGGCTCGACCTGCTCTTCACCGGCGGCTCGACGCTGAAGCGCTTCGCCGCCGGCGAGCCCGGGTTCGGCTGCACGCTGTACCGCAACGAGACGCCGCCCGGCGGGCCGCTCCGCTTCGTCGACGTCACCGAACGCGCGAAACTCCCCGCGGCGCGCTGGCCGGGCGGGCCGTGCGTCGTCGACTACGACGCCGACGGCGACCTCGACGTGCTCCTCACCGGGTTCGGCGGGCTCGCGTTGTGGCGGAACCGCGGCGACGGGACGTTCGAAGACGCCACGAAGGCCGCGCGGCTCGCCGTCGGCGGCTGGAGCAGCGGCGCCGCGTGCGCCGACTTCGACGGCGACGGGGACCTCGACGTCTACGTCGCGAGATACCTGCGCTTCGACGTCGCGAACCCGCCGGTCCACGGCGCGCGCTTCACCTGCCTCTGGAAGGGGCGCGAGGTGTTGTGCGGGCCGCGCGGGCTGCCGCCCGAGCCGGACGTCGTGCTGCGCAACGACGGCGACGGCGGTTTCACCGACGTCACGACGGCGTGGGGCTTCGACCGCGCGGCGCCGCAATACGGCCTCGGCGTGCTGGTCGACGACTTCGACCGCGACGGCCGGCCCGACGTGTTCGTCGCCAACGACTCGGGGCCGTCGTTCCTGTGGTGGAACCGCGGAGGGACGTCGTTCGTCGAAGGCGGCTTCGAGGCCGGCGTCGCGTACGGCGAAGACGGCGGCGAAACCGCGGGCATGGGCGTCGACTCCGCCGATCTGAACGGCGACGGCGTCCCCGACCTCGTGGTCACCAACTTCGAAGCGCAGCCGAACTCGCTGTTCATTTCCAGGGGCGAACGGTTGTGGCTCGAGTCGTCCCGCGCGTTCGGCGTCGCGCTCCCCTCGCTCCCGGACCTCGGCTGGGGCTGCG
>DASPNK010000213.1:0-3720 GCA_035626575.1 Planctomycetota bacterium
CGTTGTGGCTGGAGGGCGAGGACCTCTTCGCGGCGCGCGGCGCCGCGTTGCGCGCGGTGGAGGCGCGCCTCGCGGTCGATCCCTACGCGACGCTCGACGTGGTGCTCGCGCCCCGCCGGCCCTTCCCCTTCGACCTCCTCGACGCGCTGAAACGCCTGTTCGACGCCGCGACGCCGTCCTACCAGTCGCGATCCCTCGCGCTCCGCGGCGAGAATGCGCAACGCCGCCTCGCCGTCGTGCTGCGCCCCGACGTCCGCGTCCCCCGCGACTGGGGCCTCGCCGTCTCCGACCTCGCGACCGTCTGGCGCGATCAGTCGTTCGCCGCCGCCCTGGCCGCGGCCGAAGCCCACGGCGACGGCCGCCCCGGCGCCCGCATCCTCGACGGCCCGCCGCCCTCCGACGCCCGCGCCTGGCGCGACCTCTTCGAGCGCTGCGACCCCGACGCCGTCGCCTTCGCCGACCGCTCTTTCGAGGAGCGCTGGATCGCCGCCCTCCTCGGCCATCGCCCCCCGACCCTCGCGCCGCTGTAACGCTCCGGGCCGCCTTGTTCGCGAACGGCCGGCGAGACGAGACGGGGAGCCGGGGCGCTCAGAAAAGGCTGCGAGGCGAGTTGCGCGGCCTACCCGTAGCGAGGGGCGTTACCAGTGCGCGTCGAAGCCGCTCGCCGGTGATCGCCAAAGGTGCTCGTCGATGACCGTCGAAGGCGCTCGCCGGTGACCTCCGAAAGCCGTCGCCGGCGAAGCCGGCGTCATGACGCCGCCGCCGCGCGAGCGCGGCGGAATCAAAAATCCGCCGCGCCGCGAGCGGCGCGGTCCAAAGCGCCTCGCGCCGCGAGCGGCGCGGAATCAAGAACTAATGGACAGAGCCAGGGTTGAACTGGCGACCCCAGCATTTTCAGTGCTGTGCTCTACCAACTGAGCTATCTGTCCGAGCGGGCGGAAGTTTAGCCGGCCTCGTTCGGGCTTCAACGCCCACGACGCTGCTGCGGGCGCCGCCGATCGCGGCGCCCCGCGGCTCTCAGAAACCTTCGATCTTCGCCCGCCGCGCGTTCGTCAGGCGCGGCCCGGCGAGCGTGTCGACGGCGCCCTGCAGGACGACGTCGATCCCGACCAGCGGCGCCGCGCTCGCGGGCAGGCCGCTCGCCGCGTCGGCCGCGCCCGCGGCGTCGAAGGCGCCGGAAGCGAGCGGAAGCGCCGTCGGAAGGTCGAGCATCAAGGTCCCGAACGGCGGCAGGGGCGTCGGCGCGAAGCCGAGCGACGCCCAAAGGAACCAGGCGCCCGACGGCGCGCCGTGCATGAGGAACGACGTCGGCCGGCCGGGACGCAACGGCATGCGCTGCGCAAGCTGGCGCGACCGGTTCAGGAAGAGGCGCGACTTGCACAAGACGTCGAGGTCGCCGTCGCGGTCGACGTCCACGGGGACCGGGCGCCCGGTCGGCGCCGGGACCAGGGAGATCGCAACGGTCCCGGGGCCGGTGGCGACGAAGATCCCGCCGTCCCCGACGAAGGTGTCGACGTCGCCGTCGCCCTCGAAGTCGAAGGACGCGGCCGCCGCCGGGAAAGAGCCGCCGGAGGGCGTCGGCGCCGTCAGAGCGGCTTCGCCGATCAGAACCCACGCGCCGCCCGCGTTGCGCATGTAGAGCTTGCGGTCGAGGTAGACCTCGAGCAGTCCGTCCTGGTCGACGTCGACGGCCGTGACGAACGACGCCGCCGCGGTCGGAAACGTGGGATCCGGCGCGAAGACGCCGCCGCCCTGTTGCAGGAGCAGCGTCGTGGATCCGCCGCCCGGCATCGCCGCGATCGCCAGATCGAGGTCTCCGTCGAGGTCGAAATCGGCGACGAGCGCGTCGGCCGCCTTCGAGGGGCCGCCGGCGGACGTCGGCGCCGCGAAGGCGCCGCCGCCCAGTCCGCGGCGCACTTGAACGCCGAACACGTCGCTCGCGGTCAGAAGGTCGTCGAAGCCGTCCGCATCGAGGTCGGCGCCGCGCAGGACGTTCTGCATCGACCAGTCGAAGAAGAGGAACGGCCCTGCGGTCCAACCCGCGGCGCCGTCGTTGCGCACCGCCGCGAAATGGAAGAGCGGCGCGAATCCGGGACCTGGCTGCCGGTGCGCGAGCAGGACGTCGCGGTCGCCGTCCTGGTCGACGTCGAGCGTCGTGAAGCGCGGGTCCGTGCCCCAAGGCGCCGCCGGCGACGCGGGTCGTGTCCAGGAGAATCGACCGGCGCCGTCGTTGACCGCGAGGGTGAACGCGAGCCCGTTGGTGAGGGACGCGAAGCCCGCGAGGTCGACGTCCCCGTCCGCGTCGAAGTCCTCCGCGGCCAGGTCGCCGAAACCGTAGGGCGGGAGGGCGCCGGCGTGCGGTCGCAACGCGCCGAGGCCGTCGTTGAAGAGCACGGTGAGCGCACGCCCCGGCAGGGAGACGCCCGCGACGACGCCTTGAAGGATCACGTCGTCGTCGACCGCAAGGTCGACGTCCCCGTCGCCGTCGAGATCGCCGTGGAACCAGCGACCCTGACGCAGGAGCGTCGAGAAGATCTCGGCGCCGAAGCCCGTCGGAGTCACGGCGTAGACGCGGGCGGCGCCGTCGAATCCGAGCGTCGCCACCTCGTCGACGCCGTCGAGATCCACGTCGACCGGCGCCGCGTGGAAAGCGGCGCCGACGGCCGCAGGCACGGAGCCCTGATGCACGAAGCCCCCCGGACCGCCTCGGAAGAGATGCAGTTGCCCGCCGGTCCGGACGAGCAACTCGAGCCAGGCGTCGGCGTCGCCGCGCAGCACGCCGGAGAAGGTCCAACCGTCGTTTCCGACGGCGGGGACGCCGATCGCCGGGATCGCCGGGCCGAAGGCGCCGCCGAGATTCGGGAGGATCGTGCCGGTCGGAGACACGAGGTCCGCGTCGCCGTCGGAATCGACGTCGATCGCCCGCATCGGGTCGATCGCCGGAAGACCGAGGGCGCCGGGCTGCGGCGTGAGGACGCCGCCGAGCGAGAGGTAGACGAGCGGCGGCACCGGCGCCGACGCGCCCATCGTGAACGGGAAGACGAAGCGCCCGAAGATCATCAGATCGGGTGCGCCGTCGCCGTCGAAGTCGCCGACGGTCTGACCGACGACGACGTGCGACGTCCCGAAGTTCGGCGTGAGCGCGGCGGTCAGGCCGAACGCGCCGGCCGTCAGGTAGACGGTCCCCGCGACGACGGCGTCGGTCCGTCCGTCGACGTCGAAGTCGGCGAGGTCGACGCGCGGCGTCGACGTGAACACGAGCGGAGGCACGACCGCGCCGACGGCGGGTGTGAAACGACCGTGGCCGTCGTTGACGAGGAACCCGTCCCCGCCCAGCAGGTAGAGGTCGAGATCCCCGTCGGCGTCGACGTCGCCGAGGCCGTACGGTTCGCCGGCGAACCAGGGGGACGGACCGTCGTCGGACGCGAACGGCGTCTGCGCCGCGGCGATCGCGGCGGACCACAGGACGAAGCACGTCGAGACGACGCGGCGGCGGGCGGACGCATGCAAGGGGACCCCTGACGCCCCCGTCCGGCGCCGAGGGCGTCCGCACGATAGAGCGCCGCCGCGGGGCGTGGGAAAACAACTTGCGGTCGAACGCTTGAAATGCGGGTCCGCGCCGTCAGCCGAGGTCGGGACGCGCCGCGAGGGCCGCGGCCGTCGCCTCGGCGACGGGGCCGCCCACGGCCGCACACGCGGCCGACAGCGCCTGCGCCAGCC
>DASPNK010000214.1:0-8291 GCA_035626575.1 Planctomycetota bacterium
GGCCCCGGCGAACGCGTTGGGCGAGCCGAAGGTCGCGAAACCGCGGCGTGACGCGAGGAACGCCTGCGCCTGCGCGGTCGCGAACAGGGGGTCGCCGGCCGCGCGGGCGACCGCCTCGGCCTCCGCGCGGAGATACAGCGTCTGCGCGACCGCGAACGCCGCCGCGAGACCGAACAGCGCCGCCAGCGCGCGTCGGACGGCGCCGCCCTGCCCGTCGGCGGCGAGGGTGCGTGCGGCGAAGCCTGCGATCGCCGCGGCGAATAGCTCGGCGGCCGCGCCGACGGCGTCCTGGTCCCAGGGTTTGGCCGCGGCGAGCAGCGTCCATGGAAGCGCGAGCGCCCACCACGGCGCCGTCGGACGGCCGCGGGCGGCGGCGTCGAGGAGGATCCACCCCGCGCCCGACAGGAGGAGCATCCTCGCGATCGGATCGCCCGGCGACGCCTCCGGCGTCGCGAGACGTGCGGCGAGTCCCGCGGCGAACAGCCCGACGGCGGCGGGGCGGAGCCGCTCGAAGAGCGTCACAGCGCGCTCCGCACGCGACGCCACAGGAAAAGGGCCGTAGGGCCGACGCAGATCACCGCGGCCTCCGGAGGCGTTCCCGACAGCGCGAGGGCGAGCAACCCCGCCGCGCACGACGCGCCCCAGAGCGTCGCCGCCGCGGCGGGCTTCGACAGGCCGCGGCGCACGAGCCGATGGGCGAGGTGGTCGTGCCCCGCGGTGAACGGATGCACGCCGCGCCGGAGCCTGCCCGCGACGGCGACGACGCCGTCCGCGAGCGGCACCGCGAGGAGCAGCGCGGGGATCACGAAGGGTTTGGGCGACACGTCCCCCCGCTCGAAATCGAAGGCGACGACGATCGCCGCAAAGAGGAACCCGAGGAGCAGGCTGCCGGCGTCGCCGAGGAACATGCGCGCCGTCGGCACGTTCCACGGCAGGAACGCGAAGAGGCCGCCGAGGAGCGCCAGCAGCAGCGCGGCGAGGAACCACTGGCCGCTTCCGACGGCGAGCGCGAGGAGGCACGACGCCTGCACGGCGGCGACGCCCGCGAGCGCGCCGTTCATGTTGTCGATGAAGTTCGTCGCGTTGACCGTGAAGACGACGAACACGACGGTGAGGAGGACCTGCGCCGCCTCCCACGGAAGGAACGCGGTGGCGCGCACGCCCGCGACGGCGAGGACGAGCGCGGCCGCCGCTTCGAGCGCGAACCGGAGACGCGCCGACAGGCCGCGGCGGTCGTCGACGTAGCCGATCGCGAGGTGCAGCGCGGCGCCGAGAAGGATCGCGAGCAGGCGCGGCGCCTGCGCGCGGACGCCGGGCAGGTACGTCGCGATCTCCCGAGGCCACGCCGTCTGCGTCGCGTCGAGCGCCGCCGCCAGCACGCCGAGGAGCGCGGGCGCCGCGACGGCGGCGAGGACGACGAGGCCGCCGCCGTAGGCCGTCGGGGTCTGATGGTCCTTCCGGCCGCCGGGCGCGTCGACGTAGCCCGCGCGGCGGGCGGCGCGCTCGACCCTCGGCAGGAGCGCGCGCGCCAGCGCGTACGCCGCCGCGAAAATCGCCGCACCGAGGAGCGCCGTCATCGCCGGCGTTCTACCGCGCCGGCGCTCCGGCCGCGTCGCGGACTACCGCCGCCGCTTCGAAAGCCCGAGAAGCCTGCGGAGCACGCCGCGGGCGAGGCCCATCCGGTAGGCGAAGACCTCGCCGAGCTCCCAGTAGCCCTCCGCCGAGCGGGTGCAGCCGGTCTCCAGCGCGGCGCGCAGGGAGACCACGCCGCGGTTGCCGGCGAAGTAGGTGCGACCCTTGCCGACCAGCGCGGCGCGGTGCGCGTCGCTGCCGCCGACGATCGCGACCGGACGTCGCCGCCGCCGGAGGGTTTCCTGCGCTTCGCGGTTGAACCGACGGCCGTAGCCGGGCACCGCGTTGGTGCACTCGACGGCGTCGAACGGCACCTCGTGGATCAGATGGCGCACGCCGAGCTTCACCCCGAAGGCGCGTTCGAGGAATCGTGGCGCGAAGGGGTGGTGGGCGACGGCGAGCCCGCCCGCTTCGTGGATGAGCGTCACGGTGTCGGCCGCGGAGAGCCCGGCGGGGATCTTCCGCTGCACGAAGAGCGCGCCGATGTGGCCGTCGGCGGAGGAGACCTCCGACGCCGGGATCACCGCCAGCGGGAGGCGTCGGTCGTGGGCGCGCCGGCGCGCTTCGAGCGCGCCCTCGATCTCGTCGTGGTCGGTCACGGCGATCACGTCGAGCTCCTCGGCGACGGCCTTGTCGAGCACGCGGTCGAGGAGGTCGCCGTCGGACCACTCGGAGTGGAGATGGAGGTCGGCGGCGTTCTGAAGGAGCGCGACGTCGGGGCGCGGCGTGCCCAGCAGCCGGAGCGCCGGCAGGACCTGCTCTTCGTACGGCGTCGGGCGCCAGGTCGCGGCCGACTCCGCGGCCCGCACCTGGCGCGAGGCGCCGTCGGCGAGGCGCGCGAGGGCGTCGCGGTCGAGAAGCGGCGGCGGAGGTCCGTCGGTCCCGCCGTCGCGAGCGTCGCGGACCGCGGCCGGTCCGTCGAGACGGAGGGGCATGGCCCTTCGATCATCGGAAGCGCCGCGCCGAGGTCTTGAACCGGCGCGCGGCGGTCGCGGCCGGCGCCGCGGTTACAGCCGTCGGACGAGGAAATCGTCGAACGAGGTGACCGCGTCGGCCTTCGTCCAGAGGCCGACCTTGCCCGCGTCGCGGAAGGCGGAGTCGTGGACCTCGACCAGGGCGCGGTCGTCGAGGCGCACCTGGATGCGCGTGCCCTGCATCGTCACCGCAAGGCGGTGCCAGCCGGGCGTCGTTTCGACGTCGGCGTCGCCGAGCGTGGTCCGCTTGCCGTCTTTGACGTGGTAGAGCCGGACATTGGTCTCGAGCGGGTTCCAGCGCGTCAGGTAGTAATTGTTCGCGTCCTGAAAGCGGAACATCAGGCCGCCGCCCTGGTCGTCGTGCCCGTCGAGCGGCTTGAGCGACACGGCGACGTCGACGTCCTTGGCGACGAGGTCGTCGAAGACGCACCAGTTGAACGTCTGCTCGATGTTCTCGGTGCGCACCGTGAGGACATGGGGGTCTTTGGGCGCGCTCTCGTCCTTCTCGATCGTCCACCGGGCGGGCTTCCCGGTGCCCTGGTTCTCGCCGGCGGTCCAGCCCGCGGGGAGCGCGCCGAGCGGGGCGTCTTCGAAGCCGGTCCGCGCTTCGGCGCGGCGGGAGGCGCCGCCGCCTGACGCGCAGGCGGCGCCGAAGAGCGCGACGGGAATCAGCAGCAGGCGGGCGGGTGACGGGATCCTGATCATGGACGACGACCTCGAAGGCGGCGTGCGAGCCCCGGCCGCCGACCGCGCGCAGTGTAACGAGGCGGGAGCGTCGGCGCGTGCGCGCCGTAGGGTCGGCGCCCCGGCGTCCCCAAGGCGTCGCGGCCGGGAGCTTCCCATGATCCGCTCGCCGTTCGCGCGCGCCTCGGCGCTCGCGCTCTGCGTCGCGCTCGGCGCGCCGTCCGCCGCCTTCGCGCAGAAGCCCAAACCGTCCGACGCGAAACCCGGCAAGAGCCCGCCCGCCGGCAAGACCGGGGCTCGGGCCGATCCCGACCGCGCGCCGCTGGTCGACGGCGAGGTCGGTGCGCGGCTGGAGGAGGCGGCGCTCGCCTCGGATCCGACCGGCGCGTTCTGCGGGTCGGTGCTCGTCGCGGCGAAGGGGAAGGTGCTCCTTCGGAAGAGCTACGGGCTTTCCGACGCGAAGGCGAAGGTCGACATGCCCGTCGACGCGCTGTGGGACTGGGCGTCGGTGACCAAGCAGTTCACCGCCGCGGCGCTGCTCACGCTGCAGGACGCCGGCAAGCTCAAGCTCGACGACCCGCTGTCGAAGCACCTCCCCGACGTCCCCGCGGACAAGGCGAAGGTCACGGTGCGGCATCTCCTCCGGCACACGTCCGGGATGGAGGCGGGCTTCGGCAGGGACTGGAAATTCGAGGCCTTCGATCGCGCGTCGTTCGAGCGCTGCGCGTTGTCGCGCCCGATGGTCTCCGCGCCGGGCGAGGCGTGGCAGTACTCCAACTCGGGCTACGCGCTGGCGGCCGCGATCGTCGAGCGCGTCGCGAAGACGTCGTTCGAGGAATACTGCGCCGAGCGGCTGTTCAAGCCCGCGAAGATGACCGACGCGACGTTCATCGGCGCGCCGGGTCTCGATCTCGCGCGCGTCCCGCGGATCGACCGCGGCGCGGGCTTCACGGACAAACCCGCGGACGTCCGCTTCGCCTACGGCAACCGACTGTCGTGGGGCTATCGCGGTTCCGGCGGCGCGGTGGCGACGGTGCAGGACATGTACCTCTGGGACCGCGCGCTCCGCGGCGACGCGATCCTTTCCGAGCGCGCGAAGGCGGAGCTCTACGCCGTCGGCCTGAAGGACTACGCCCTCGGCTGGAACGTGCGTCGCACGTCGGACGGCGTCCGCGCCGAGCACGGCGGCGGCGTGCGCGGCGTCGTCACCCATTACCTCCGCCTCCTCGACCAGGACGTCGTCGTCGCCCTCGCGCTCTCCTTCGCCCCCGACCCGTCCCAGCACCCCCAGCGCACCGCCGACGCCCTCGCCCGCATCGCGCTGAAGGGGTGACCGGGGCGTCGAGGTCGTGGTCGCCGCCCGACGTTTCGACGCCGCAGGTTCGCCGGCGGACCGACGTCGTCGGGCGCCTCGGCTGAACGAGCGCAGGCGCCTGGACCGCGGACCGCCGGCCGCGCGCGCAGCGCGCAGCCGCGGCCGCATCGTCGGATCGCCGCCGACGCGGAACGTCGCATCGACGACCACTTCCCGTCGACGCCGCAGGGCCGTCCCTCCGCTCCGCTCCGGGCCGGGCCGCTGCGGTCCATGCGGTCGCCGCCGATCGGTCGTTCGCCGGCGGACCGACGTCGTCGGGCGCCTCGACTGAACGAGCGCAGGCGCCTGGACCGCGGACCGCCGGCCGCGCGCGCAGCGCGCAGCCGCGGCCGCATCGTCGATCGCCGGCAAAACAAGAACGGCGTCGCCGTGTCCCGGGCGACGTCTCAAGGTCCACGGCGCGATCTTCAACGACCTGCGATCCGGCCCCGGATGGAACTGTAGGGCCAGTCGCCTGGGGTCGCGACGAGGCCGGCGCGGACCGGGTTCATCTCGATGTATCCGCGAATCGCGTCGGCGTCGTCGGCGGCGCGCACCACGCGGTCGAAGTGTTCCGGAAACCACACCGGTCCGTTCCGCCTGAGCGCACGGTTGATCGCAGTCGCCGACGCTCGCTTCCAACCGTGAACGACGGCGGAGAGCCGCACGCCGCGCGCAAGGCGAACCATCACATGCACGTGGTTCGGCATGACGACCCACGCGAGCAGGTCGTAGCGATCCGGCTCGTAACGAAGCAGCGCATCGGCGATGGCGGTAGCACAGGACGTCAGCCGGAGGATGCAAGCGCCGCGGCCGGTGTGCAGCTCCGACTCGTATCCCGCGAACCAGCGTCGGACGTCGACATCTTCGTCGGCGCCCGACCGCCGGGGGTTCGGCTTTCCGGCATCGACGAGGTGAAATGTGACGAATTGGATTGCTCCGGGCGGATCCAGGTGAGGCAGGTATCCGCAGGACGAAGCGACGAGCGTGCGATAGAGCGCCCTCCGAAGCGTCTTCTTCATTCGAGACCTCGGATACAAGGACGCGCTCACGCGCCCGACGTCCCGAAAACTCGATCCCGACGTCGACGCGGGCGATCAGCCGCCGGCGCCGGACCGCCGCGTTGAAGTCGGTCAGACGTCGACGCCGCAGGGCCGTCCCTCCGCTCCGCTCCGGGCCGGGCCGCTGCGGTCCATGCGGTCGCCGCCGATCGGTCGTTCGCCGGCGGACCGACGTCGTCGGGCGCCTCGGCTGAACGAGCGCAGGCGACGCGGAACGTCGCATCGACGACCACCTCCCGTCGACGCCGCAGGGCCGTCCTTCAGCTCCGCTCCGGGTCGGGCCGCTGCGGTCTCGCGCTTCGCGTCAGTAGGGGGCGACCACGGTCGCGACGGCGTTGGTGAGGCGGGCCTCCGCGGGGAGGGCGGCCTGCCACCAGAGCGCGGCGCCGACGAGGCTCGGGTCGTTCGGTACGGCGAGGTCCAGCTCGGCGGCGCCGTCGAGGTCGAGGGCGCAGGCGCCGGCGGGGAACGTCGCGGCGGGATCGAGGAACAGCGTCCCCCACGGCGGCAGCGGCCACGGCGCCGCGAGCGGCGCGAGGGCGACGAACAGCTCGGCGACGCCGAGCGGCGCGCCGTGGAGCGACAGCGTTCCCGTGCGGCCGAGGCGCGCCGCTTCGCGACGGACCAGCTGCGGCAGGTTCCAGGCGATCTCTCCGGAAGGCAGCAGCACGTCCTGGTCGCCGTCGCGGTCGAAGTCGACGACCGCCGGTCGGCCGTCGCCGTCCCAAGGGAGGAGGAACGGCGCGAAGGCCTCGGCGGGCCCGAAGCCGAGCGCGCCGTAGCCGCGGAACCAGTGCCGCGTCGCGACGAGGTCGAGCGACCCGTCGCCGTCGAGGTCGGCCGCCGCCGCGGCCGCCGGCGGGACGCCGAGCGGCGTCGCGACCGCCGGGCCCGCGACGAACGCGCCGCCCTGATTCCAGTAGAGGACGCCAGAGACCACGCCGTCGAGATCGCCGTCGCCGTCGACGTCCGCGAACAGCGCCGAAGGACCGTGCACGGCGGGCGCGAGCGCCGTCGCGGTGAAGACGCCGCCGTCGTTCCGCCAGTAGATCGAATCGCCGCCGAAACCGGCGGGCGCCGCCTGCAGCAGATCGACGTCGCCGTCCGCGTCGGCATCTCCCGCCGCGACGCCGCCGCCGACGAGCAGGAGCCCCGCCGACGGCCCCGCGGTCCAGCTTCCGCCGCCGTTGAGCAGCACCCGCGCCTCGGACAGAACTCCGCCGGCGAGGACGACGTCGAGATCGCCGTCGTGGTCGAAGTCGATCACGGTCGGCTGCTCGTCGACCGGACCCGCCGCGCCCGCGGGCGGCAGCGTCACGGCCGCCCAGCCTCCGGGCGCGCGGCGCCACACCGTGATTCCGCCCGCGCCGAAGAAGACGAGATCGAGCACGCCGTCGCCGTCGCCGTCGACGACGGCGGGAATCCTGCCGTCGGGAAGCGGCGGCCCCCACGCTTCGGGCGTGAAGCCGCCGAGGCCGTCGTTGGCCGCGAAGGCGAGGCGACGCTGCACGAGCGGGAAGTCGTCGTGCACGACCGCGACGCCCGCCACGTCGGCGTCGCCGTCGCCGTCGAAGTCCGCCGCCCACGGCGTCGCGGCGGGCCGCCACCACGACGGCTCGAAAGCGTCGGCGACGACCGCCTCGGCGCCGTCGCGGGCGAGGCGCGCGCGTGCGTCGAAACGGATCGGCCCGGCGCCGTCGACAAGCAGAAGATCGCGGCGGCCGTCGCCGTCGAGGTCGGCGGCGCCGTCGTCCGAAAACGCGTCGAGCGCCGCGAGCGACGGAAAATGCCCCGGGCGAAGGACCGTCGTGCGCGTTGCCTCGAGGGAGCCCGCCGTCGCGGCGAACACTTCGACGCCGCGCGGTCCGGCGCGGAGCGCTTCGTCGTCGCCGTCGCCGTCGAAGTCCGCGGCGGCGAGGCCGGTCGCGGCGACCGCCCGCGGCGTGACGACGGCGGCGGCGAACGTGCGTCCCGGAAGCTGGAGGAAAAGCACGTCGCAGGGCGACTGCGAGGCGTCGACGCCCGCCGCGACGACGTCGAGCAGCCCGTCGCCGTCGACGTCGGCGAACGCCGCGAGGTCGCACGCGACGCCGGGCGCGACGCAGGTCGCCGCCGCGATGCAGGCGCCGCCGCCGACGTTGAAGCGGACGGCGAGAGACTCCGGCGCGCCTTCGACGCGCGTCATCAGATCGACGAGCCCGTCGCCGTCCGCGTCGCGCGTCGCGAGGAGGCGGTCGTCGGACGTCGCGGCGAACGGCGGCGGGGCGTCGGCGAACGCGAACGGGCCGACGCGACGCCACGCGAACGTCGCGCGGCAGAAGCAGAGCGGGTCGCGGGCGTCGACGATCACCTCTTCGAGGGCGTCGCCGTCCAGGTCGGCGGCGAAGGCTCGCACCGGCACGGGCCACGCGCAGAAGCGGCAGCCGAGGGCGCCCGCGGGCGGCAACGACGGGATCGGCGCGACGCCGGCCGTCGGCACGAGAACGCCCTCCTGGTTCTCGTAGAAGATCGGCGCGACCGGATCCGGCACGAGTCCGTCGCGATCGCCGTCGCCGTCCATGTCGATGAAGACGGCGGGCGGCGGGT
>DASPNK010000215.1:0-4127 GCA_035626575.1 Planctomycetota bacterium
GACCGACCCGATGGTGTAGAAGCCGGTGTTCCGCGCCTTGAGGCGCCGCGCTTCCAGATCGAGGTGTCGCGACAGGAACTGGCACTCCAGCTCCACGAGCAGCTCGCGCCCGTCGATCCGACACCCCGGCCACACCGGCGCCTCGAGAACCGCCGTGCGCTCCGACCGCCCCCCCCACGTCTCGAGGAAGCGGACCAGGTTCCGATCGACGATCTCGGCGCGGTTCACGGCCATGGGCGACGGACTCTACCCGGTCGTTCGACGCGTCACGCTTCGGCGGCCGTTCGCGGACGCGCGGGCGCCCGAGCGCCGTCGCAGGACCGCCGCCGCCCGATCGCCGCAGCCGCATTCGAGGCGGCGCTTCGACGCCGGGTTCGAAGGGCGTAGGCTTCCCGACGAGAAGCGCGTGGGCCCGCGCGCGCGGCGGGAGTCTCGTCATGCGTCGCGCCTTCGCGGTCGTCCTCGTTCCCCTGTTCGCCCTCGCGGCCGCGCGCGGGCAATCGCCCTGCGTCGATGCGTCGTGCTTCGGGCCGCCGACCCAGGATCCGATCGTCGTTTCGGGCGGCTGGACCCTTGCGGCGGGGCGGTCCTCGATTTCGGGCCTCGCCACGGTCGGGATCGTTCGTCCTGTGGACGGCGCGTCGGTGCGGCGACGTGACTCGAAAACGTCGAAACGGAAGCGGACGCCGCCCAACCCGCGGAGGGTCGACCGTTTAGATTCGCCGCAGCGCCGGAAGTCCGCCGTGCTTTCCCGCCGATAGCTCTATGCAGTTCGCTTCAGGAGAAGGGCCTGTGCGCAGGATCCGCAAACTGCTGGTCGCCAACCGCGGCGAGATCGCCATCCGCGTCTTCCGCGCCGCGTCGGAGCTCGGCATCCGCACGGTGGCGGTCTACACCGTGGCCGACCGCAAGTCGCTCCACGTGACCAAAGCCGACGAGGCGTACCAGATCGGCGACGACGCGAACCCGGTGCGGGCTTATCTCGACCTCGACGAGATCGTCGCCGTGGCGCGGACATGCGGCGCCGACGCGATCCACCCCGGCTACGGCTTTCTCTCCGAGAACGCCGACTTCGCGCGCGCCGCCGACGCGGCCGACATCCTGTTCCTCGGGCCGACGCCCGCCGCCCTCGAGGCGATGGGCGACAAGGTCAAGGCGCGGCGCCGCGCCGAAGCGTGCGGTCTGCCGATCATCCCCGGCACGCCGCCCATCGCCGACGCGGACGAAGCCGTGCGCGCCGCGGAGGAGCTGGGGTTCCCGGTCCTCATCAAGGCGAGCCACGGCGGCGGCGGTCGCGGCATGCGCGTCGCGCGAAACGCGGAGGACGTGATCCGCTTCCACGCCGAAGCGGTGCGCGAGTCGGAGCAGGCGTTCGGCGACGGCGAGGTCTTCCTCGAGAAGTTCCTCGAACGGCCGAAGCACATCGAAGTGCAGGTGCTCGCCGACGCGCGCGGCAACGTCTTCCACCTCTACGAGCGCGACTGCTCGGTGCAGCGGCGCCATCAGAAGGTGGTGGAGGTCGCGCCGGCGGTGAGCCTCGAGCCGCAACTCCGCGAGGCGATGTGCGCCGACGCGGTGAAGCTCGCGCGGTCGATCGACTACGTCAGCGCGGGCACGGTGGAGTTCCTGGTGGCCGACGGACGCCACTACTTCATCGAGATGAACCCGCGCATCCAGGTCGAGCACACCGTCACCGAGGAGGTGACGGGCATCGACCTGGTGAAGGCGCAGATCCGCATCGGCGAAGGGAAGTCGCTCCCCGATCTCGGCCTCGAGCGTCAGGACCAGATCACCACGCGCGGCTTCGCCATCCAGTTCCGCATCACGACCGAAGACCCGCAGGCCGGCTTCGCCCCCGACTTCGGCAAGATCAGCGTCTACCGGCACGCCGCGGGCCCCGGCATCCGGCTCGACGCGGGCAACGCGTTCCCCGGCGCCGTCGTGTCGCCGCACTACGACTCGCTGCTGGTGAAGCTCACCAGCAAAGCCATGAGCTTCGACCGCACCTGCGCGCAGGGCGCGAGGGCGTTGGCCGAGTTCCGCATCCGCGGCGTCAAGACGAACATCCCCTTCCTGCTCAACGTCCTTCGTCACCCGAAGTTCATCAGCGGCGACTGGCACACGCGGTTCATCGAGGAGACGCCCGAGCTGTTGAAGTTCGAGCCGCCGCGCAACCGCGGCAACCGGCTCCTCGGCTACCTCGCCGAAGTCACGGTGAACGGCAACGCGATGGTGCCCGCCGCGCACGAGGCGCGCCGCCGCACGTTCGCGCAGGCGAAGGCGCCCGCGGTACGCCGCGGAGAGCCGATTCCGCCCGGGACGCGGCAGATCCTTCAGGAACTCGGGCCCGAAGGCTTCGCGCGGTGGACGTGGGATCAGGAGCGGCTGCTGGTCACCGACACCACGCTCCGCGACGCGCATCAGAGCCTGCTCGCCACGCGGCTCCGCACCTACGACATGCTCGCCGCGGCGCCGTGGTATGCGCGCCACGGCTCCGGCCTCTACTCGCTGGAGATGTGGGGCGGCGCGACGTTCGACGTCTGCTACCGCTTCCTCAAAGAGAACCCCTGGAAGCGGCTGATCAAGCTGCGCGAGGCGATCCCCAACATCTGCTTCCAGATGCTGCTCCGCGGGAGCAACGGCGTCGGGTATTCCGCCTATCCCGACAACGTCGTGCGCGCGTTCGTCGAGGAGGCGGCGACGTCGGGAGTGGACATCTTCCGCATCTTCGACGCGCTCAACTGGACCGAGCAGATGCAGACGGCGATCGACGCCGTGCGCGGCCAGGGCAAGGTCGCGGAGTGCGCGGTCTGCTACACGGGCGACCTGCTCGATCCCGCGGAGGACAAGTACACGCGCGACTACTACGTGCGTCTCGCCCGCGACCTGAAGCGACGCGGCGCCCACGTCCTCGCGATCAAGGACATGGCGGGGCTGCTCAAGCCCTACGCGGCGGCGCAGCTCACCCAGGTGCTCCGCGAAGAGACCGGCCTCCCGGTTCATCTGCATACCCACGACACCGCCGGCATCCAGGCCGCGACGGTGCTGAAGGCGGCCGAAGCGGGGCTCGACGCGGTCGATCTCGCGCTCGGATCGATGTCGGGACTGACGTCGCAGCCGAACCTCGAGTCGTGCGTCGAGATGCTGCGCGGCTCGCCGCGCGCCACCGCGCTCGACCCGGCGGCCTTCCATCCGCTGTCGCGCTACTTCGAGACGCTGCGGAAGGTGTACGCGCCGTTCGAGTCAGGGTTGCTGGCGGGCTCGGCCGAGGTCTACGACCACGAAATGCCCGGCGGCCAATACGCCAACCTCTTCGTGCAGGCGACGAGCCTCGGCGTGGCCGATCGCTGGGCGGCGATCAAGGAGATGTACCGCAAGGTCGACCGCCTCTTCGGGCGCATCCCGAAGGTGACGCCGTCGTCGAAGGTCGTCGGCGACCTCGCGCTCTACCTCGTGGCCAACGGGCTCGCGCCGGAGGACGTGCTCACGCGCGCGGCGGAACTCGACCTGCCGAAGAGCGTCGACGACCTGCTGTCAGGCCGGCTCGGGCGCCCCGACGGCGGCTGGCCCGTCGAGCTCATCCGGGCGGTGAAGGGCGACGCCCCGCAGTCGGACGCGCGCCCCGGGGCGACGATGCCGCCGGTCGACTGGGCGAAGACCGAGGACGACCTTCAGCGGCGCTACGAGCGGCCGATCCAGCGGTACGAGTTGATCAGCTACGCGATGTACCCGCAGCTCGTGCTCGACTATCTCGAGCACCGCGCGCAGTACGCCGACGTCTCGCTGATCCCCACGGCGCCGTTCCTCTACGGCCTCAAGGTGGGCGAGGAGACCGAGGTCGACATCGAGCCCGGCAAGCGGCTGTTCATCAAGCTGCTCGCGGTCTCCGACCTCGACCCCGAGACCGGCGCGCGCGACGTGTTCTTCGAGATGAACGGCATCCCTCGCACCGTGCGCGTCGCCGACAAGGGCGCGGGCAAACGCGAGCGCCGGAACAAGCGCGCCGACCGCGGCAACGCCGCCGAAATCGGCGCGCCGATGTCGGGCACGCTGGTCAAGTACCTCGTGAAGCCGGGCGACGCCGTCGCGCGCGGCCAGAAGCTCTGCGTCCTCGAAGCGATGAAGAT
>DASPNK010000216.1:0-3412 GCA_035626575.1 Planctomycetota bacterium
GCCGCGCCGTTCGCCGACGCCGCCGGCAGCGACCCGTCGGTCGCCCCGACGCGGCCGAGGTAATCGGGCAGCTTCACGCCCGCCTGGCGCGCCAGCTCGTGCATCGGCGGCAGGGCCCCGATCATCCCGGACAGGAAGTTCGCGGTGGTGTTCTTCCCGTCGGTCCCGGCGCCGGAGTCCCACACCGTGATCTTGTCGATCTTCAGGTGCTGGATCGCCTTCACCTGTTCGGCCACGACCGCCTCGAGCTTCTCGATCATGAGGAGCGTCGGCACCAGCTCGCTCTTGCCGCCGCAGGCGTCGATCAGCCGCTTGTAGCCCTCGGCCTTGGCTTCGAGGATCTTCCGCTGCCCCTCGGCCTCCGCCGACAGCTTGGCGAGGATCGCGTCGGCGTCGCCGCGGGCGACGCGCCGCGTCTGTTCGGCGTGCGCGTCGGCGTCGATCTCCAGCTTCTGCTTGTTGATCTCCTTCTGGGCGACCTCGTCCTTCGCGAGCCGCGCCAGCTCGCGCTCCTTCTGCGCCGCGAGGATGTCGCGTTCGGCCTGCGCGCGCGCGACCTCGGCCGCGCGCCGCGCGATCGCCTCCTTCTCGGCCAGCTCGGCGTTCACCGCGGCCATCCGCGCCTTGGAGGCGTTCTCGCCCGCGACGGCCTCGGCCTCGAACTTCGCGATCGCGACGCGCCGCGACGCCTCGGCCTCCTTCTGGCCCTGCGCGGATTCCGCCTCGAGGCGCGCGACCGCGACCTGTTGGTCGCGCTCGGCCTGCTTGCGGCCCTCGACGGCCTCCGCCTCGTATTTGGCGACCGCGATGCTCTGGTTGCGCTCGACGCCCTTCTGACCCTGGACCGACTGCGCGACCTCCTCCGCGACGCGCACCTGCTTCTTGCGCACGGCTTCCGACTCGCCGACGGCGCCCGTCATGTCCGCCTGCGCGACCTCGATGCGCGCCTGATTGATCGCGTCCGCCGCCGCGCGCTTGCCGATCGCGTCGATATAGCCCGACTCGTCGGTGATGTCGCGGATGTTGACGTTGATCACCTCGAGGCCGATCTTCTGCAGCTCCATGCCGACGTTGGTGTTCACCAGGTCGAGGAACTTCTCGCGGTCCTGATTGATCTCCTCGATGGCGAGCGTCGCGATCACGAGGCGCATCTGACCGAGGATGATGTCCTTCGCCTGCTCGCGGATCTGCACCTCGTTGAGTCCGAGCAGGCGTTCCGCCGCGTTATGCGTGATCTCCGGCTTGGTGGAGACGCCGACGGTGAACGTGCTCGGGACGTTGACGCGGATGTTCTTCTTCGACAGCGCGCCGATGAGGTCGATCTCGATCGTGCGCGGCGAGAGGTCGAGATAGGCGTAATCCTGAATCAGCGGCACGACGAACGCCGCGCCGCCGTGGATGCACCGCGCCGAGCGGTCCTTCCCGACCTTGCCGAAGATGACCAGAACTTTGTTCGACGGGCAGCGCTTGTAGCGCGTGGCGACGAACACCAGCGCGAAGAAGAAGACCAGCACGACGCTGACGATGACGCCGAGCAGAGCGGGATCGAGGGGCATGACCTCTCCGGGGGTTGATCGAAAAGCGTGCGGAACGCCGGGCCGCGCCCGGTCGCGGGCGCGTCACGTCGAGAGCGGAACCACCACGAGCCGGCCGACGTCGTCGACCGCCTCCACCTTTACGCGGGCGCCGGTCGGGACCGGCGCCTCGGGGCTCACCGCGTCGAGCGTGCAGAGCCTTCCCTGCACGACGACCTCCACCTGGCCCGCGCCGGTGCGCGGCAGCGTGAGGTAGACCACGCCGGTCTGCCCGACCGCGTTGCGCACGTCGAGCGTTCCGGACGCCTCCAGTTTCCGAAGCGACGCCATCAGCTTGATCATCAGCGCGACCAGGGCGACGCCGAACAGCGCCGCGAGGACGATCGTCTGAAGGTCGTCTTCGGCGAACCGGTCGCGCACGGCGAGTCCCGCCCATCCGGCGCCCATGGCGAAGGTGGCGAGCGATTGCACGGTGAGGAACTGAAAGGCCCAGCTCGACCCGTGATGCCCCGCGTCGGCGTCGCCGTGGCCGCCGCCGGCGTCCGCGTCGCCGTCGTGTCCGCCGCCCGCCATCAGCACGACGAGCTTGAGGAGGAACAACGCCGAACCGGCGACCGCCGCGATCCAGAGCGTGCGCCCGAGCCAGTCGTTCATGAATCCGTCTCCTGAGAAAGCCGGGGCGTGCGGAGGCTCGCGCCTCCCCGCGCGCGTGCAAACGACGCCCCCGGATTCGCAGCGTTCGCGAGAGGTTCTCCAACCCGCGACGCCGCCCGGCAAGTCGACGATCGTAAGCGCACTTACGGCGGGCGGCGGCCGCCGCTGCCGAGGCGCGGCGCTTCCTCCGCCGTCCGCGGCCGACGGGGACCACGTTGCGCCGTCTCGATGCGCTCGACCCGCCGGCGTTTGAAGCCTTCCTCCCCCTGCGCACCACGAACCGATACCGGCGCCCGCGTGCGGCGCCAAACCAGGACCGCGGCGGCCCGCGCGCGGGGCGCAGCCCCGCGACGGCCCCGCATCGTCGCTCCGCCGCAGATCGACGATGCGGCCGCGTCCTCGCTTCGCTCGGCACGGCGGTCCGCGGTCCTCGCGGGGCACGACACAGGTTCCTCTCACAGCCTGCCGCCGCTCAGGCCTTCGCCCGCGCCGCCTCGAACGCAGTTGCTCGCGTACGGCGCCGCGGGAAAAGGACCGCGGAGGCCCGCGCGCGGGGCGCAGCCCCGCGACGGCCCCGCATCGTGAATCGGTTGTCGACGCCGCCGATCCGACCGCCTCGCGCAGCGCCGTTCCGTCTCTGCCGCAGATCGGCGATGCGGCCGCGTCCTCGCTTCGCTCGGCACGGCGGTCCGCGGTCCTCGCCGGGCACGACACAGGTTCCTCTCACAGCCTGCCGACGCTCAGGCCGTCGCGCGCGCCGCCTGGAACGCGGATGCTCGCGTTCGGCGCCGCGGGAAAAGGACCGCGGAGGCCCGCGCGCGGCGCGCTGCGACGCGACGGCCCCGCATCGTGAATCGGTTGGTCGACGTCGGCGATCCGGACGCGTCGTGCGGCGACGTTCCGTCTCCGCCGCCGATCGGCGATGCGGCCGCGTCCTCGCTTCGCTCGGCACGGCGGTCCGCGGTCCTCGCCGGGCACGACACAGGTTCCTCTCACAGCCTGCCGCAGCTCGGGCCGTCGCGCCCGCCGCGTGGAACGCGGATGCTCGCGTACGGCGCCGCGGGAAAAGGACCGCGGAGGCCCGCGCGCGGCGCGCAGCGACGCGACGGCCCCGCATCGTGAATCGGTTGGTCGACGCCGCCGATCCGGACGCGTCGTGCGGCGCCGTTCCGTCTCCGCCGCAGATCGACGATGCGGCCGCGTCCTCGCTTCGCTCGGCACGG
>DASPNK010000217.1:0-2466 GCA_035626575.1 Planctomycetota bacterium
GGCGTACCGCTCGAGGTGACGCAGCGCGCGCACGCGGTCGCGGCAGGCGCGGCAGTCGAGCAGGTGGCGCTCCAGCGCGGCGGCGGCGATCGGCTCGCTCGCGCCGTCGACGAGCGCGTGAAGGTCGGACGGCGACGGGCAGGTGCGAAAGCGCGTCATGGGGCGCCTCCTTCGCGCCCGTCGAGGCCGAGGTAGCGGCCGAGCCGGACGCGGAGTTTCTCGCGGGCGTGATAGAGCGCCGTCTTCACGGCGCCGGCGCCGAGGCCGAGGGTCGCGCCGATCAGCGCGTGGTCGAAGCCTTCGACGCCGTGAAGGAGGAAGACGCCGCGTTGCCGCTCGGGGAGGGCGGCCACCGCGTCGCGGAGGACGTCTTCGAGCTCGCGGCGCAACGCGGCGCGCTCGGGGCCGGCCTCGCGGCGGTCGACGGCGTCGGGAAGCGGTTCGGGCGGCGGACGGCGCCGCTTGCCGCGAAGGTGGTCGTGGAAGCGATTGACCGCGATGCGGAAGAGCCAGGCGCGCACGGCGCCGGGGTCGCGCACGTCGTTCTGCCGCCGGAACGCCGTCTCGAAGACGTCCTGCGCGAGATCCGAGCCCGTCGCCGCGTCGCCCGCATGGTGGGCGAGGAACGCCGCGATCTCCCCGGCATGGCGCGCGACCGCGTCGTCGACCGACGCCGCGCGAGGCGCGTCGGGGGCGGCGGTCTCCGGCGTCGAAGGGCTGGAAGTCATGGGCGGTCGACGGGGCTCCGTCGCAGTAGACGCTCCCCGGCGCGCCCGGTCACACGGGGACGGGCAGAGTACGCCGGCGGCCCTCTCGACGGGCGCCGCCGGCCTCCCGGCCGCCTTGAGCCCCGCGGCGCGAACTTGCTATCACTCTCGCCCGCGTCGGTCGCCCTCGACCGCTCGGCCGACCTCCCATGAAAGTCAACATCCGTCGCAGCAAGGCGAAGTGGCTGAAGAGCGTGGGCTTCCTCACGCGCATGAAGACCAAAGGCGGGCGCAAGATCATCAAGCGCCACCGCCGTCTCGGCCGCCGGCTGACGCCGAAGCAGCCGTAATGAAAGAGAGCCGCGCTTTGGGCGCGGCTCGTTCTTAAAAGCCGCGCCTTTCGGCGCGGCTCATTCTGAATGCCGCGCTTTAGGCGCGGCTGCTTTTCGAAGCCGCGCTTTAGGCGCGGCTGCTTTTCGAAGCCGCGCTTTGCGCGCGGCTGCTCTCTGGAGGCCGCGCTTTCTGCGCGGCTCGTTCTTGATGCCGCGCTTTAGGCGCGGCTGTTTTTCGAAGCCGCGCTTTGCGCGCGGCTGCTCTCTGGAGGCCGCGCTTTCTGCGCGGCTCGTTCTTGATGCCGCGCTTCGGGCGCGGTCGCTTTTCCGAGCCGCGCTTTGGCGCGGCCGGTCACACGACCCGCGCCGTGCGCGCGCGCGGAATCCGGAGGGGGCCGGAGACGCGGCGACGCGCTCCGAGCGCTTGAGCGCGGCGGGGACCGGCGTCGAACGCGAACGCCCGGGCCGGGCGTCGCGGCGGCGTGGGTCGATGTCCGGCGGAGCAGGTTCGTCGCGTCGCTTCGCGGGGCGGGCGAACCTGCGTTCCTGATTCCTGCGGCGGAGCGGGGTCGGCTAAGAGCCGTCCCGCACCGTGAACTGCATGAGGAACTCGGCGTTGGTGCGGGTCTTCTCGAGCTTCGAGATGAGCAGCGACATCGCCTCGGTCGGGTTCAGCTGCGAAAGGACGCGGCGCAGCATCTTGATGCGCTCGCCCTCTTCGGGGTGGAACAGCTTCTCCTCCTTGCGCGTGCCCGACATCTGGATGTCGATCGCCGGGAAGGTGCGGTTGTTCGCCAGCTGGCGCGACAGCACGATCTCGCTGTTGCCGGTGCCTTTGAACTCCTCGAAGATCACCTGATCCATCCGCGACCCGGTGTCGATGAGCGCGGTCGCGATGATGGTGAGCGAGCCGCCGTTCTCGATGTTGCGCGCCGACCCGAAGAACGCCTTCGGCTTGGCGAGGACCTTCGCGTCCAGGCCGCCCGACATGATCCGCCCGCCGCCCTTCGCCTCGTTGTTGTAGGCGCGTCCGAGGCGCGTGATCGAGTCGAGAAGGACCACCATGTGGTGCCCCGCCTCGACCTGGCGCTTCATCTTCTCCAGCACCAGCTCGGCGACGCGGACGTGGTTGCCCGCGGCTTCGTCGAGGCACGAGGCGACGATCTCCGCCTTCGTGTTGCGCTTGAAGTCGGTGACCTCCTCGGGCCGCTCGTCGACCAGCAGGACCAGCAGCTTCACGTCCGGGTAGTTGGCGTGAATGGCGTTGCAGATCTGCTGCATCAGGATCGTCTTGCCCGAGCGCGGCGGCGCGACGATGAGCTGGCGCTGGCCGCGGCCGACCGGGCAGAGGATGTCGACCACGCGCATGGAGATGTTGCCGTCCGGCGGCGTCTCCAGCACGAAGCGGTCGATCGGGTCGCACGGAA
>DASPNK010000218.1:0-3440 GCA_035626575.1 Planctomycetota bacterium
GACCGCCTTCCACGCGTAGATCGCCGGCTGCTGCCGCTGCGTCGCGCCGGTCAGCGTCATGTTGTAGGTGGAGCCGGTGAACGCGAACGTGACCGGCCGGTACGACACGTTGTTCCCGCCGTTGCCGGCGACCGCGTCGTCGGGCGTGACGTATTGGCCTTCGCAGAAGTACTGCGCGCCGACGTTCTGCGTCGCGTCGAGGTCCGAGTGGAGGATCTGGATGCGGCCGGCGAGCAGGCCTTCGTTGGCCGGGGTCGCGGGATTGTTCCCGATCACCGGCGCGATCGTGTAAGGCCACGGGTAGAAGCCCGTGTACGGGTTCACTTCGAAGCGCGGGCCGATGTTCGTCTGCGTGCCGTTGAGGCTCGACGTGTACGGATCCGAGCAGTTGACGCCGAGGTGGCTGCCGTTGTTCGGATTGGGCGTGATGCAGGTGGCGCAGGCGTTCTCGGCGAGCGCATAGAAGCCGTGCTTCAGCCAGCCGAGGCCGATCTGTTCGATGCGGCCGTCCTTCACGCGATAGACGCTCTGCCCGATGACCGGCTTCTGGTTGGTGTTGGCGAACCAGTTGAGCTCGGCCGTGCCGATGTTGCACGACGTCGTCCCGATCGCGAACGCGGCGGTGATCGCGCCGCCGATCGGAGTCGCGGAGCCGTAGTTGGAAACGTCCATCAGGTCGCCGACGATGACGTCGGGCCCGGTCTGGCTCCTGGCGACGGACGTGAGCGCGACGCAAAGCGCCGCGGCGAGACGCACGTGTTTCACGATGACCTCCTCTTCGACCCGCTCGGCGACGCCGGCGACGTCCCGCCGGCTCGGGGGATCGTACCCGCGTCGGCGGGGAACGGGGGCGCTCCGGAAAAGTCGCTTCGGCGGTGAAACGCCCCCGGCGCCGCGCCCGGCGGCCCTCTGGTCGGGGTCGCTCCCCGCGGCCGCGGTTGGGGCCGCGAAACGGGTCCCGTATCGTCCGGCGCAGCCCCATGGCCAACCGCAACGCGAAGTACGAAGACAACGTCCCCGGCCGTTTCTACGTCGACAAGGAGTGCATCCTGTGCTCCTTATGCTCGGACCTCGCTCCGAAGAACTTCGTGGAGAGCCCCGACGGCGACCACGACTTCGTGTACAAGCAGCCCGAGAACGACGAGGAGCTGAAGGCTTGCCGCGACGCCATGGAGCAGTGTCCGGTGGAGGCGATCGGCGACGACGGCGACGCGCCCTGACCGGCCTGGCCGCCGCGAACGGACCGGAGGCGCGCCGCCCGTGATCGACCCCGCCACGTTCGTCGGCCGGACCTTCGGCAAAGGCGCCTACGAGATCCGGCAGAAGCTCGGGGAGGGAGGCATGGGCGTGGTGTTCCGCGCCTGGGACGCCGAGGCCGGCCGCGACGTCGCGGTGAAGTTCCTCCGCACCGACGGGCCGGTCGATCCGGAGACCATCTCCCGTTTCAAGAACGAGGGGCGGAAGTACGGGACCCTGCGGCACCCCAACCTCGTGCGCGTGTACGCGCTCGGCAAAGAGGAGGGGCTCCTCTACATCGCGTCGGAGTTCGTGGAGGGGAAGAACCTCTACCAGCTGCTGGTGAAGGGGGCGGTCCCGGTCGACCGCGCGTTGTCGATCGTGCAGGACGCCGCGCGGGGGCTCGCCGTCGCGCACGGGAAGATGTTCGTGCACCGCGACCTGAAGCCCGAGAACATCATGGTCCGGGACGCCGACGGCCAGGTGAAGGTGCTCGACTTCGGCATCGCGAAGGACCTCAACGCGTCGATCGCGCTCACGGTCGCCGGCCACTACATCGGGACGCCGGCCTACTCGGCGCCGGAACAGATCCGCGGCGAGCCCGTCGACCGCCGCGCCGACATCTTCGCGCTGGGCGTGATCCTCTACGAACTGCTCACGGGCAAGGTGGCGTTCGGCGGGCGCAACACCGTGGAGATCCTCCAGCGCACGCGCCGCGAAGCGCCGACGCCGGCGAACAAGCTCAACGCCGAGGTGAGCGGCCCGGTCGCGCGCCTCATCGACCGCATGATCATGAAGTCGCCCGCGAAGCGGCCGGATTCGTGCGAGGAGGTGGTCGAGGAGATCGACCGCATCCGCGCGCAGCTGGCGACGGGCGTGAGCGACGAAGACGAGCGGGGGATCCGGGGGTTCCTCAAGCGCCTCTTCGGCGACGAGGACTGAGCGCGGCGGCGGTCACTCCGGCTTCGTCGCGCGCGGACGGCGTGCGAACGCGGCGAGGATCGCCTCGCGCGACTGATCGCCCAACGGGACGGCGTAACGGCGGCGGAGCGCGGGATCGGCGCGGCGCGCCTCGTCGTCGGGCTCGAAGAGGATCTTGTCGCCCGCGACGACGTGCGCCTTGACGTGCGGCCACTCGACGTAGGCGGCGCCTTCGGCGTAGACGATCGCGTCGTCGGTCACCATGACGAGCGCATCAGGAGGCGGCGGCCTGGAAATCAGCGGCGCCGCGACGCTCCACAGCAGCGCGATGCCGAGCGCCGCCGCGGCGCCCTGCTCGAGCCGGTCTCCGCGCCAGAGCGTCCACGCGGCGAACGCGACGATCGCGATGCGCAGCACGACCGCCGCGACGGAGCTCGCCCTCTGGGCGAACCCGCCGAGGCCGCCGCGCCGGTTGACATGAAGGACGACGTGCACGCGATCGGTCATGACGCTCTCGTCGAGGCCGCGCGCCGCGCGACGCTGTTGGCCGGGAAGGTCGCGCTGCTAACATCGCGCCGCTCGACGAACCAAGGGAAGACGTCGGCGCGCCCCCTCTCGAACGCGCGCCCGAGACCCGCATGCAATCGGACGCGAAGGCGGCCCCCGCGGCGGGGGCCAAAGATGCGAAAGCCGCCGCCCGCCGCTTCCACAACCGGAAGCTCCACTCTCTGCTCGGCGTGCTCCCGCTGGGCGCGTTCATCGTCGAACATCTGTTCACGAACGCGTTCATCCTCGGCGGTCAGAACGCCTACGACCGGCAGGTGAACTTCCTGCTGTCGTTGCCGAAGCCGATCCTCTGGTCGCTCGAAATCCTCTTCATCGCCTTCCCGCTGGCGTTCCACGGGATCCTGGGCGTGAAGATCGCGCTCGAGGGCAAGCCGAACGCGGGGCAATACCGCTACGCGCGGAACCGCAACTACTCGCTGCAACGGTACACCTCGATGTACCTGCTGGCGTTCATCATCTACCACGTGTGGACGACGCGGTTCGCCGGGCACTTCACCTACCCGGCCGAAGGGACGACGCCCTCCGGCGCCGTGATGGCGGTCGGCGCCACCGACGCGCTCGTCGGGAACACCGAGAGCATCTACTACTTCATGGTTCGAAAGCTCTCCGGGAACTGGCTCGTCGGCGTCGCCTACCTGCTCGGCGTCGCCGCCGCCGCGTTCCATTTCGCCAACGGCATGTGGACGTTCTGCATCTCGTGGGGCATCACCGCCGGC
>DASPNK010000219.1:0-7413 GCA_035626575.1 Planctomycetota bacterium
CGGACGACGCGGACGTCGACGTCGCGGTCGCCGCAAGGACGGGCGCGCCGACGCTCGCCTCCGCGCGCGACGCCGGCGCCGCGACTCTTCACCGCGCGCTCGTCGAGCGTGGGTTGAGCTCGGGCGCGGCGTTCCCCACGCCGCCTCTCGACGGCGCGGTCCGCGTGCTGGCGGCTTACGTGCGCGCGGAACGCCGATTCGACGCCGACGAGCTTGCGTTCCTGCGGGACGCGGCGGAGGCGCTCCACGCGACGCGGCGCCGGAAGTCCGACGCGCGGGCGCGTCGCGCGCTGGAGCGGCGTGTGCGCGAAGGGGAGAAGGCGGAGAGCCTCGCGCGCTTCGCGCGCGGCGCCGCGCACGAACTCAACAACCACCTCATGGGGATCCTCGGGCACGCCGAGCTGGCCGCCGCGTCCCGCGTCCTCGACGCCGAAGCGCGCCGCCGGTGCGACGCCGTCGTCGAACTCGCGCGGGCGGCGGGCGGCCTCGGCGGGCGACTGGCGGACCTGGCCGGCCGCGCGCGTCCGGGATCGACGGCGGTCGACGTCAACGCGGTCGCCTCCGCCGCGGCGAACCGGATCGCGTCCGCGCTCCTGGAGGACCGCGCGCTCGAGTATCGACTCGCTCCGACGGCGCCGAGCGTGCGCGGAGACGCCGCGGCGCTGACGCGCGCCGCGGCGGAGCTGCTGGCGAACGCGCTCGAGGCGACGCCGCCCGGCGGTCGGGCGACGTGCTCCACGGGCGTCGACGATTTCGACGCGGCGGACCTCGCCGAGGCCTATCCTCCGAACGTCGCCGTCGCAGGCCGCTACGCCTGGATCGAAGCCGTGGACGAAGGCCCCGGCGTGACGCGCGCGGTCCGACGACGGATGTTCGACCCGTACTTCACGACGCATGCGAAGGGGCGCGGTTGGGGTCTTCCGCTCGCGTCGGGCATCGCGCGGAGTCACGGCGGCGCCTTGCTCGTCGGCGGTCCGGAGGGCGGCGGCGCCCGATTCCGCCTGCTGATCCCGGTCGCGGCGTCGCGGGCGTCCGCGCCGGAGCGAACGGCGCCGGCGCCGAAGCCGCCGTCGACGGCGCGGGTCGGTCCGATCCTGGTCGTCGACGATCAGGACGCGGTGCGACGCATCGCGCGGGCGATGCTCGAGCGCCTCGGTTTCGACGTCGTCGAGGCGAACGGCGGGAGGCGTGCGCTGGAAGTCTATAGGGAGGCATGCGTCCCGCCGGCCGTCGTCCTGATGGACGTGTCCATGCCGGGCGGCGACGGGCCCGAGGCCGCCGTCGCGTTGCATGCGATCGATCCCGAGCTGCCGGTCCTGCTGATGAGCGGCGAGGCCGACCAGGCGGCCGCGTCGACGGCCGCGCCGCCCGCGGTGGCGGGCTTTCTGCGCAAGCCCTTCGACTCGCGGTCGCTCGCGAGAATCCTGCGTCGACTCGGGATCGACCCGCCGGGCGACCGCAGGCGCTCCGCGACGTGAGCCGTCCGCCCCCGGGAACGGGACGGTTTCGATGACCCGGGGATTGGCGGTGTTCGGCGGTTCCGCCGGCGCCGTTCCCGCGTTGCAGGCCGTCGTGAGCGGACTGCCGGCCGCGTTTCCGGCGGCCGTGTGCGTCGCGGTGCACGTGCCCGCGGAAGCCGAGAGCCGCCTCCCCGAGATCCTGACGCGTTCCGGGCCGTTGCCGGCGAGGCACGCGCGGGACGGCGACGCGCTTCTGCCGGGAGTCATTCACGTCGCGCCCCCGGACCGCCACCTGCTGATCGCTCCCGGTGAAATCCGCGTGGTGCGCACGCCGCGGGAGAACGGTCATCGGCCCGCGATCGACCCGCTCTTCCGGAGCGCCGCGTTCGCGTACGGCCGCCACGTGGCCGCCGTGCTGCTGTCGGGCGCGCTCGACGACGGGGTCGCCGGCCTCGCGACGGTGAAGAAGCGCCGCGGCCTGGTGGTCGTTCAGGATCCGTCGGAAGCCGTCCATGGCGACATGCCGAAGAGCGCCATGGACCAGCTCGCCGTCGATCACGTCCTCCCCGCGGCCGCCATCGCGGAGCTGTTGAGGCGGGTCGCCGGAGGGCTCGTCGAGAAGGAGGCCGGGCGCCGACGGACCGCGCCGGCCGGCGTCGCGTCCGGTCCCACGCCGGAAGAAGGAAGGGACGCCGCCTCCGGCTTGACGTGCCCGGATTGCGGCGGGGCGCTCTGGGCGGACGCGAGCGCGGGTCGAGTGCGCTTCGCGTGCCACGTCGGCCATGCGTTTTCGACGGACAGTCTCGCGTCGCGCCAACGCGACGCCGTCGAATCGGCGATCTGGCACGCCGTCGTGCTGCTCCGCGAGCGCTCGGAGCTGCTGAAACGCCTCGCCGACTCCGCAGGCGGAGGCCGCGGCGCGGCGGCGACCTACGGCGAGCGCGCTTCGCGTTTCGCCGAGTCGGCGGCCGTGCTCGAGCACGCGCTGCGCACTTCGCGGGCGGACGTCGTCGAGGACCGTCCGCGTGCGCGCGGACGGGATCGGTCGCCCGCGTCGTCGAGGCCGCGGACGGCGCGGGCCGCCGGGGCGAGCGGGGCCTCGCGGAAGCGCGCGGGCGCGACGCGGAAGCGACGGCGCTGACGCGCGGGTCGCGCGGCTACGATGCCGCGCCATGTCGAAGTCCGCCGTCGCGTCCCGTCCGTCGCTCGTCCTGCTGCTGCTCCTCGCGCACGCGGCGGCGCTCTTCGGCCAGGAGTCTCGACCCGCGTCGCGACCGTCGCGCTCCCTGTTCGGGACGGGGTCGGCGGGTCTTCTGCGGGACCTCGACGACGACGGCCGACCCGACGCGGTCCGACCGCTGCGCCTCGTCGTGGAGGGCTTCGACGTCGGCGACGACCCGGCCGCGGCCGCCGCCGCCGTCGCCGAGGTGTTCGCGCGGCTCGGTCTCGAGACCTGCGCCGCCGCGGACCCGCTGGCGGCCGGCGACGCCGCGGCAGGGGACGTCGCGACGCTGACGTTCCGCCGCGCGGCGGGAGCGGCGACGACGTTCGAAGTCGACGCGTCCGGCGCGCTCGCCGCCGCGGGGGAGCGCGCCGTCGACGTGCTCGCGGCCGCCCGCCGCGCCGCCGCCGCCTGGCCCGACGACTTCGACGTCGCCGCCGCCGAAACCCGCCCCGCGGCGCCGCGGTCGGGGAAGGAGCGACGGTTCGGACTGGAGAAGCTGTTCGACGTCGGCGGGCTGCTCGTCGATCAGGACGGCGATCTCGTCCCGGACGGCGCCGACTGCACGGTTCTGCCGTCGGGCGAGGCGGGCTCCGTCGAAGCGACGGCGTACGTCGCGTTCCGAATGGGGCTCGAAAGCGCGGGGTTGCGTTTCCCCGTCGCGCAGACCCCCGCCGAATGGCCGAAGGAGAAGGTCGCCGGCCCGGTGGTGTTGATCGGGTCCCGGCAACCGCTCGCCGACGACCTCCGCCGTCGCGGGCTGCTCGACGAGGATCCTCCCGCGGGCGTCGGCGAAGTCCGCGTGATCGACGGCGCCTTCGGGAAGCACGCCGCCGTCGTGGTCCGCGGCGGAGACGCCGAAGGCCTCGTGCGCGCGGGACGCCTCGCGTTCGAGAAGATCCCGTACTTCGTCGTCGAGCGGCTCGGGGGCCCGACGCTCGCGGACCTGGCGACCGAGGCGCGCCGCCTCGTCGCCGGCGTCTCCGAAGAGGGGAAGCGCGCGCGCGTCGCGCGCGAGCTGAAGATCCTCGCGGCCCAGGTCGACGGCCCCTGCGACGGCGTCCACGTGTACACCGACGCGGCGCCGTCGGGCCGCGCGCGCGCGGCGGCGGCGGGGCGATGGATCGCCGCGATCGGCGGGACCCCCATGCGGCCGCAGGGCGCCGCGTTCGAGATCGACCATCGCGTCGGCCGCTTCGACGTCGCGACCGTCTCGGAGATCGTGGAGCTCTCTCCGCGGTGGGAGGTCGACCGGGCTCTTGAAGTCGCCGCGGAGGCGCTCCGCGGCGCGGGGGACGGCGCGGCGGTCGTCGTCGAAGTCGACGTGTCGGAGCCGCCGGGCGAACGTGCGACGCTGGCGGCGCGACTCCGCGACCTCGTGCCGGAGGCGGCTCGCACGCGCGCGGAGATCGTCGTGCGCTCCGCCTGGAAGCCGGCGTACTTCCGCATCGTCGAGGAGCTGCTGCCGCTCTGGCGCGGAGCCCCGCCGCGAAGGATCGAGCTCGGCGCGCGGCGCCGTCGCGTCGACGGGCCGGCGGGCGTCCCTTCGACCCTCGAGCCGCCGTCGCGCGCCGCGCTCGAGCTGTACCCGCTCGACGACGTCCTGGCGCGGGAGCTCGGCCTCGAGGTCGGACGCGACGTCGTCGTCGCGCTGCTCCCCGAAACGACGGCGACGGAGTACGTCGTCCGATGGACCGAAGCCGACGGCGCCGAGCGCGTCGAAGCTTTCGACGTGCGCCGCCGCGAGCGCGCATTCAACGACCTGCGGCCGGATCTCGAGCGGGTGTCGGTGTGGACCGGCGGCGTGCGCGTGACGATCGACGGTCGCGTCGTCGCGGACGTCGACGTGACGACCGACCTCGAGGAGCTGTGGAACGGCTACCAGACGCAGGTGCTGCCGACGCTGCGGGACGTCCTCCTCCGCGGCGCGCGCGGGCGCCCCGAGCCGCGCCATGCGCCGTGGTTCCGGCACGTGCTGTTCGACGCCGTGCTGTCGGAGCCGGACGAAGCGCTGCCCGACGGCCTCGGGCGCACGTCGGCGATCGACATGCTCCACGAGGAGCTCTACTTCCACACGCTGGGATTCGTGCAGACGACCGGCGCCCTCTGGACCGACAAGCCCTTCGAGTTCACCGGGCGCGTCATTCCGACGATCGACGGCGGGCCCGGCTGGGCGCCGCGAATGACGGTCGACGTGGGGCCGCGCGTCGCGCAGGGCCCGCGGATCGACGCCTGGCGGCGCGACGCGGACGGCGTCGAGCGCGTCGTCGCGACGCGCGAGATGCGGCCGATCGACGTGCGGGAGCCGCGCGTGTCGGCGCTTCGCGTCGATCCCGACGGCGGGCTGGAGGCGACGGTCGCGTTCCGCTGCGACGTCGTCGCCGACGACCGCGCCGCGTGGCTCGTCCGCATGCGGCCGGAGGACGCCGACGTCAAGACTTTCGCCGTCGAGCAGGGCGCGGCGACCGTCGCCGAAGCCGCGGCCCATCGCGCGGTCGGCGCGCGGCGCACGGAGTGGTTCGGCTATCCGGACCTCCGCCGCGTCCGATTCGCTTTCTCCGCCGAAGGGACGACCCGGGTCGCGACGCTGGACGTGGACGGGGTCTGGGACGCCCCCGAACCGAATCCCTCGAATGCGCCGCTCGCCTTCCTTCCCGACGACCGCGCCCTGGACTCGCTGGAGGCCGGCGGCGTGCTCGCGGCGCTCGCCGAGAAGCACGCGGGCGTCGGCCTGCGCATGTACCACGCCGGCGCGAGCACCTACGGGCGCGATCTCTGGATCGCGGAGACGGGCCCCTTCGACCCGCCGACCGACGACGCTCCTTCGCGGCCGCGTCATTTCAGCCGGCGGAAGCTCTCCGCCTGGAAGCCGACGCTCGCGATTTCGGCGCGCGAGCACGCCAACGAGGTGTCGTCGACCACTCACGTGCTGCAGTGGTTCCGCGACGTCCTCGAGACCGATCCCGGGCTGCTCCGCCGCGTGCGCGTGGTGGTCAATCCGGTGTGGAACGCCGACGGCGCCGACCTCGCCGTCGAGCTTGCGGGCCGCCGCCCGGACGATCTGCTGCACGCGGGCTATCTCGGCCCGTTCGGCGAGAACCTGACCGTCGGCCAGGACGAACGCGACCCCGTCCATCGCGAGGCGCGCCTCCGGCTCGACCTGTTCGCGGCGCACCTGCCCGACGTCTTCTTCAACCCGCACGGCTACCCCATGCACGAATGGGTGCAGCCGTTCTCCGGCTACGCGGCGTGGGTCAAGAAGCGGGACCCCAAGACCCGCGACTGGTGGATCCCGCGAGGCGCGTTCATCCAGTCGTTCACCTTCGCCGACGACGAGGCGGAGCCCGGTTGCCGCCGGATCGCCGACGACCTCAAGCGGCGCCTGGCCGCGGCGCTTCGCGCGTCGCCCGCCGTGCGCGCGCTCAGCGACGACCAATACGCCCGGTACGCGCGGTGGAGCGCGTTCCTTCCCGACGACCTGCGCCTGCCGCTCGTCGACGGCGCCGCGGTGTACGGGCCGATCCGCGGCGTCGACGAGAAGAAGGACGGCGTGCAGTTCGTGCAGCGCGCGCCGAAGACGTGCGTCGCCAACGTAATTCTCGAAGTGCCCGACGAGACCGCGCGCGGCGAGCATCTGCGGACGGTCTGCGCCGCGGGCCGCTCGGTGTCGGCCGCGCTTGCGGCGTTTCTCTCCGAACGCTCGAAGTTCCCCGACGTGAAGGTCACGCCGCACCGCGACGGCGCGACTCGCGTGCGCGCGCGGCGCCGCGTCGAGTGAGCGTCGCGTCGCGCGGCTACTCTGCGCCGTGAGCTTCGAGCTGCACTACTACCCTGGGCGCTTCGGCGAAGGCGTCCGCGGCCTCGTCGAGCGGTTGATCGGCGGCTCGACCGCGTTCCGCCTCGACCGGCTGACGCCGGCCTTGGGTCCCGGCGCCGACGAGCACCGCGCGGCGTCGACCGACGTCGCCGCGGCGTGGCTCGTCGACGCCGCCCGCGGCGAGGCGCGGAGCGCGTTCGCCGCATTCAAGGCGCCGAACGGATCGACCTACGGCGCGGTGCTGACCGTGCGCGGCCTCGCCCTCGATCGGCGCGTCGCGGCGCTGGCGTTCCCCGGCGACGACGGGATCAAGGCGTCCGACGCCGAGCTCGCGCTTCTCGGGGCGACGTGCGCGGCGCTGGCGAAGGAGTCGCAGGGCGCCGGGCTCATCGGCGGCGATCTCGGCGACCCGGGTCGCTTCGGCGAAGACGGCTCGGTCGCCGATCAGGTGCGCGCCGCGCTCGATCACCTCGGCGGAAAAGTCCTGGTGGTGCTCGCGGCGCCGGACACGGCGGCGTCCCTGGACGAGCTGGACGGCTTCTGGAAGCGGTCGTTCGTGGGTCTCGTCGAGTACCGCCGCACGATGGCGGTCGACTGACGCGAAGGGCGCGACCGAGTCGCGCCGCGTGCGGGCCTTCGCGGTCCTGTCCGGATTCCCGAGCGCGTCGACGGAGGCGGTGACGTGCGCGGCGAGGACCGCGGAGCGTCGTGCCGAGCGCAGCGAGGACGCGCTCGCATCGCCGGTCGACGGGTGACGCCGGACGGCGCCGCACGCGGAGTCCGTTTCGCCGACGCACGCAGCCCGCCACGATGCGGGGCCGTCGCGTCGCTGCGCGCCGCGCGCGCGCCTCCGCGGTCCTGTCCGGATTCCCGAGCGCGTCGACGGAGGCGGTGACGTGCCCGGCGAGGACCGC
>DASPNK010000220.1:0-2118 GCA_035626575.1 Planctomycetota bacterium
CTTCAACGACCCGATGGTCGACTGCAAGGTCTGCAAGGCCCGCTTCCGCGCCGACAAGCTCGACGAAGCGCAGTGCCCGAAGAAGCCCAGCCTGCGCCCCGGCAAGTGCGAAGGCGAGCTCACCGAGCCCCGTCAGTTCAACCTCATGTTCAAGACGTTCATGGGGCCGGTCGAGGACTCGTCGGCGCAGGTCTACCTGCGACCGGAGACGGCGCAGGGCATCTTCGTCAACTTCAAGAACGTCTGCGACACGCAGCGCGTGAAGCCCCCGTTCGGGATCGCGCAGCAGGGCAAGTCGTTCCGCAACGAGATCGTGACCGAGAACTTCATCTTCCGCTCGCGCGAGTTCGAGCAGATGGAGATGGAGTTCTTCACGCCGCCCGCCGAGGCGGAGACCTGGTACGGCTACTGGCGCAACTTCCGCTACGAGTGGTTCGTCGGCCTCGGCATCTCCCGCGACCATCTCCGTCTCCGCGACCACGCCGCCGACGAACTGGCCCACTACAGCAAGGCGTGCGCGGACGTCGAGTACCTCTACCCGTTCGGGTGGAAGGAGCTGGAAGGCGTCGCCAACCGCACCGACTTCGACCTCAAGCGCCACTCCGAGGCGTCGGGCAAAGATCTGTCGTGGTTCGATCCGGAGACGCGCGAGAAGTACGTCCCCTGGGTGATCGAGCCCGCGGTCGGCGTCGACCGCGCCTGCCTCGCCTTCCTCTGCGAGGCGTACGTCGAAGACGTGGTGGAAGGCGAAGCGCGCACGATGCTGCGCCTTCACCCGCGGCTCGCGCCGATCAAGGCGGGCGTCTTCCCGCTGGTGAAGAAAGACGGCCTGCGCGAGCTGGCCCTCGAGATCGAAGCCGACCTGAAGACCGAGTTCGCGGTCTTCTACGACGAAGGCGGCGCGATCGGACGTCGCTATCGGCGCCAGGACGAGATCGGTACGCCGTTCTGCATCACGGTCGACTACGACACGAAGCAGGACGATACCGTCACGGTCCGCCTGCGCGACGACTGCCGGCAGGAGCGCCTCAAGCGCTCCGAGCTGAAGAGCTGGCTGCGCGCGCGCCTCTGAGGGCGCGCGCGACGCTCAGAACACCGAGCGCTCGACGCGGCGCGCGCGGCGCCGCGAGGCCTCGAGCACGAAGCGGCGGAAGAGGGCGAAGTTGAAGTCGCCGTGACGGTGCAGGATCTCGGGGTGCCACTGCACGCCGACGACGTAGCCGTGCACCGTCGACTCGATCGCTTCGACCACGCCGTCGGCGGCGACGGCGGAGACGCGGAAACCGGGCGCCGGCGCCTTCACCGCCTGGTGGTGATAGGAGTTCACGCGAACGTCCCCGGCGCCGACGATCTCCGCGAGGATCGTCCCCGCCTCGACGCGCACGCCGTGGGACGGCCGCTCCTCGACGTACTCCTGGAAGTGCTTGAGCGTCGGACGCGGCGCCTGGACGTGCAGGTCCTGAAAGAGCGTGCCGCCCCCGGCGACGTTGAGCAGCTGCTCGCCGCGGCAGATGCCGAAGGTCGGGAGATCCTCCGCAAGCGCCTTCCGCGCGAGGTGCAGCTCGGTGGCGTCGCGGAGCGGGTCGACCTCCTCGAGCTGGCGGGAAGGCTCTTCGCCGTAATGGATCGGCTCGACGTCCTGACCGCCGGGAAGAAGGAGGCCGTCGAGCAGCGCGAACGTCGCTTCGAGGACGGCGGCGTCGGCCGACTGGGGCAGGATCAGCGGAAGCCCGCCCGCGGCTTCGACCGCCGCGCAGTAGTCCACCGCCACGCCCCAACGAGGGTACGGACGGTCTTTATGGAAGAAGTGGATCTTCCGGGACGTGATCCCGATCACCGGCCGTGACTGCGTCAAGGGAGAAGCTCCGTCGCGGGGGTCCGCGGAGAAAGAAGGCTATCCCGCGGCGCGGGGAGCGGCAAACCGTCGGCCCGCCGGGGGTCAGCGCGCGGCGGGACGCGTCAGAAACTCGGAGACGAGCGCCACGACGCTCGGATGGAGATTGCGGGCGGCGTCGGCCGCGCCGGGCGTCGCCCGCGCCGCGCCGCGACCTTCGGCGACCAGCAGGAACTCGTGGTCCGCGCGGTCGAGAAGCTGGAAGCGCACGCGCCCCTGAGACG
>DASPNK010000221.1:0-4778 GCA_035626575.1 Planctomycetota bacterium
GTCGCGGAACTTCTGAACGGCGAACTTGAAGGTCTCGCCTCCCTTCATGAAGAGCAGATGCTCGCGGTTGCGCACGACCTCTTCGGAGGCGGGCTTCCGCGATCCGACGGCCGGCACGACCATGAAGTACGCGCCCGATCCGTCGGCGCCGAAGGTGCCGTCGAGGATGCGACCGCGCGGCGCGTCGGCGCCGAGGACCATCGCGCCCGCCGCGTCGCCGAAGATGATGCACGAGCCGCGGTCTTCGTAATTGACGATGCGGCTCATCGTCTCCGCGCCGATCACCAGGATCTTCTTCGCGACGCCGCACCCGATGAGCGCCCGCGCGTTGACCATCGAGGTCACGAACCCGGAGCACGCCGCCTCGAGGTCGAACGCGCCGGCGTTCACGCAGCCGAGGCGGTGCTGGACGATGCAGGACGTCGCCGGGACGAGGTGGTCCGGCGTCACCGTCGCCACGATGACGACGTCGATCTCCTTCGGATCGACGCCGGCGTCGGCGAGGGCGCGGCGGCCCGCCTCGTACGCGAGGTCGGAGGTCGCCTGCTCGGGCGCCGCGATGCGGCGCTCGGTGATGCCCGTCCGCGTGACGATCCACTCGTCGCTGGTGTCGACCATCCGCTCGAGGTCGGCGTTGGACAGGACGCGGTCCGGCACGTACGAGCCGGTGCCGAGGATGCCGACGTCATGCAACGTCTTCATGGGACCCTCCGGCCTTGAGCTCGTCGTACATCTTCTGGAGGACGCGCTGGCGCGTGAATCGCGCGCCGAGCAGGAGCGCGTTCCGGATCGCGCGCGCGTCGCTGCGGCCGTGCGCGATCAGGCAGAGGCCGTTGACGCCGAGGAGCGGCGCTCCGCCCTGCTCGGCGTAGTCCATGCGTCGGCGGAACCGGTCGAGGAAGTCGCCCAGCGTCCGCACCACGCCGGGGTCGCCCGACTGCACCTCCTGCATCGCGCCCTTGAGCGCGCCGGAGAACGCCTCGAAGAGGCCTTCGGCGACCTTGAGCACGACGTTGCCCACGAACCCCTCGCACACCACGACGTCGGCCTCCCCCTCGAAGACCTCGTTGCCCTCGATGTGGCCGGCGAAGTTGAGGCGCGAGCCGTCGAAGAGCTTCTTGGTCTCGCGGACCAGCTCGTTGCCCTTCGCCTCCTCGGACCCGACGTTCAGCAGACCGACCTTGGGCGCGACGGCGCCGCACATGGACTTGGCGTAGACCGAGCCCATGATGCCGTAGTGGTAAAGGTGCAGCGGCTTGCAGGAGATGTTCGCGCCGGCGTCGCAGAGGACGGTGTAGCCGCCCTTCCGGTTCGGCAGCGTCACGGCGATGCCCGCGCGCCGCACTCCGGGGATCAGCTTCCAGTTGAGCGTCGCGGCGGCGACGGCGGCGCCGGTCGAGCCGGCGGCCACCAGGCCTTCCGCCCGACCGCGCGCGACCGCTTCGCAGGCGCGCTTGATCGAGCTGTCCGGCTTGGAGCGCAGCCCTTCGACCGGCGACTCCTCGCAGGTGATGTTCTGCGAGGCGTGCTGGACTTCGAGACGCGCGCGCTCGTCCGACGAAGGTCCGGCGGCGTCGAGCTCGGCGCGGAGCGCCGCCTCGTCGCCGACGAGGAGCACCGACAGCTCGGCGTCCCTGCGGACGGCGTCGACCGCGCCGCGGACGGTCGCCTGCGGCGCGTGGTCTCCGCCCATCGCGTCGAGCGCGATGCGCGTGGTCACGCTCAGAAGCTCTCTTGCGGGACGATTTCTTTGCCGCCGTAGTGGCCGCAGTTGTGGCAGACCCGGTGCGGCGGAATCGCCGCGCTGCAATGGGTGCAGCGATTGAGCTGGACCGGATCGAGGAAGTGGTGCGCGCGGCGGGTGCGCTTCCGGTGCTTGGACAGACGTCGCTTCGGAACGGCCATGGGAGAGGGCTCCGCAGGACGCGCCTGCGTCCCGCCGCCACCCGGGGTCGGATCACGCGCCGCCGCCGCGGGTGGGCGCGCTCGCGGGCGTCTCCCGGCGTTTCTCGGGAGGCGGCAAGTATGACAAAGATCCGCCGGCTTTCATCAAGCCGCGCCGCGCCCGCGGCTTCGGGCGTTGCGCCGCCGCGGCGCGAGGCGCCGCACGCGGTCCGGCCGACGTAAAACGCGGCCATGGCGTACCCGCCGTTCGCGGTCGTCGGCGTCGGATCGCTCCCGTTCACGGACGAGGCGGAAGCCCTCGCGCACGTGGCGGGACGTTACTCCGACGCGCCCTTCGCGCCCGAACTGCCGAAGCGACCGGACGAGCCCGGAATGGTCGCCGGCTGGTGGCCTGCTGCGGCCGTGCGCACGGTCGAGGCCGGCAGGGTGCGGCTGTCGGGACCTCCCGAATCCTTCCTCGCCTGGCTCAAGGCGTCCGATCCCGCCGCAGCCCCGGCGTTCGAGGTGCGCGCGCGCCGGGCGGCGGCGCTCGCGGGCCCGACGTTGCAGATCCACGTCTGCGGGCCGGTCACGCTGCTCCGCGCGACGGAGGTCGACGGCGTCGACGGCGAACTCTGGCGGCATCCGCGCATGCGCGAGCCCGCGGCGACGTTCGTCGCGGCCGTCGCGGCGCGGCTGTCCGCGGAGGCCGTCGCGCGCGGGTCGCGGGCTCTCGTCGTGCTCGACGAGCCGCTGCTGACGGCCCCCGCGGTCGACGTCGACAATCCGGCGAACGTCCACCTCTACGCCTCGATCGTCGACGCGGCGCGCGCGGCGGGCGGCGAGGTCGGCCTGCATTCCTGCGCCGAGCCGCCGGCGCCGCTGCTCCTCTACGCCGACGTCGCGTTCGCGCACTTCGACGCCGTCCGCTACGGCGCCGACCTCGCGCGACGCGCCCGCACGCTCGAGCGCTTCCTCCGCCGCGGAGGATCGCTCGGCCTCGGCGTCCTCGACGCGCGCGAAGAGGCCGACGACGTCGAGGCCGCGGTCCGTCGCGTGCGCGCCCTGCTGCCGGCGACCGACGGCGCCGGTATCCTCCTCGGCCCGACCTGCGGAACCGGCCTCGCGACGCCCGATCGCGAACGGCGCCTCGCCGCCGCGCTGGCCGACGTCCGCCGACGCCTCCTCGGAGACCGCCCGTGAGCATCGCCACCCGCACCGGAGACGACGGCACGACCGGCCTGTTCGGGGGCGCGCGCGTCCCGAAGGATCATCGCCGCGTCGCGGCCTACGGCGCCGTCGACGAGCTCAACGCCTGCGTCGGCCTCGCCCGCGCGCTTCCCCTGCCCCCCGATCTCGACGCCGCGCTGCGCCGCGTTCAGAACGACCTCTTCGACCTCGGCGCCGAGCTGGCGACGCCCCGGGCGGGCAATCCCCTCGCCGACCGCGTACCGCCCTTCTCCCGCGAGGCGTGCGACGACCTCGACCGCGACCTTGAGCGTTACGAGGCGGAGACGCCGACGCTGAAGACGTTCGTCCTGCCGGGCGGCGTCGAAGCGGCGTGCCGGTTGCACGCGGCGCGCGTGGTCTGCCGGCGCGCCGAACGGGAGGTCGTCGCGCTCTCCCACGTCGACCCGACGCCGCCCCAGTGCGTCACCTATCTCAACCGCCTGAGCGACCTGCTCTTCGTCCTCGCCCGCGTCGCGAACCTCCGCGAAGGCGTCGCCGACGTCGCCTGGAAGGCGCGCGGGAGGACGCCGTGAGCGAAGCGGACGACGGCCTCGTCCGCGAAGGCGCCTACGAAGCGACCGTCCGCTCCTACGAGCTGGACAGCTACCTCCATCTCAACAACGCCGTCTATCAGTCGTGGTTCGAAGAAGGGCGGGAGGCCCTCCTCCGCCGCGGCGGGACCGACTTCATGTGGTGGCCGCGCGAAACCGGTCTCTGGTTCGTCCTCGCCCGCATCGAAATCGACTTCCGCCGCTCGGCCGAAGCGCGCGACCGCGTCGCCGTCCGCTCCCGCCTCGCCTCCTTCGGCGAGAAGAGCGTCGTCTGGCGTCAGGCGATGTTCCGCGTGCCCGACGGCGCCCTTCTCGCCGAAGCGCGCGCCCTCATGTGCTTCGGCCAGGACGGCCGCGCCGTCCCCCTCCCGCCCGAGTTCCGCGCCCGCTACGCCCCGCACCCGTCGGGCGACGCGCCGTTCGGCGCGGCATGAAATCAGGAGCGCGGGTCGGGACGCCCCGCGAATCGGAGCGACGAACCTGCTTCGCGCCGACTCCGCGAGCGCGCGGCGGCTCCGCGCGCGGCGCCGGCGCCTACTCCGGGTACACCTTCCCGTCGCGGACCACGGCGGGGCGGGCGTTCAGCGAGACGCCGCCTCCGACGAAGGCGCCGTCGTCGAGGCGGAACTGCCAGCCGTGCCAGGGGCAGACGAGGCAGCCGTCGTTCAGGAAGCCGCCTTCGAGGGGCGCGCCGCGGTGGGGGCAGACGCCGTCGAGGATGCGGACGTCGTCGCCGACGCGGCAGACGACGAGCTTGCGGCCGTCGACGGTCACGCCGAGGGGGAGACCGTCTTTCAGGTCCTTGAACGAGCAGAGCGGAGCGGGGTCGGTCATGAGGGTCGGGACGTCCGAGGCAGGTCGCAGGGCGGGACGTCGCGCGGATCGCCGGAGGCTTCGGCGGCGCCGTCGTCCCCGTCGCGGCGTCGCGGCTCGCCGTCGTCGCCGCGGGCGGCGCGGCGCGCCTGGTGGACGCGGCCCGGAAGGCGGCGCCTGATCCACGTCTCCAGCGGCGCCGCGGCGTCGACGAGGCGCTCGAGATCGACGCCCGTGCGCACGCCGAGGCCGTCGAAGAGGTACACGAGATCTTCGGTCGCCGCGTTTCCGGCGGCGCCG
>DASPNK010000222.1:0-2162 GCA_035626575.1 Planctomycetota bacterium
GCTCGTCGCCGTCGACCCGCTCACTCCGGCGTCGCGCGTTGGCGACGTGGAGCTGGTGTCGCTGTTCGTCGGCGACGGTTTCGTCCTTTCCATCGAGGACGCTCCCGGCGACACGTTCGACGTCGTGCGCAAGCGCATCGCCCACGGCGGCTCGCGCCTCCGGCGCGGCGGCCCCGACGTGCTTTTCCAGGCGCTGATCGACACGCTCGTGGACCGGTTCTTTCCCGTGCTCGACGCGGTCGCCGAGCGGCTGGAGGCGCTGGACGATTCGGCGGCGGAATCGCGCCTCGAAGACGTCGGGACGCTCAACAAACGCCTGCACGACGTGCGCGCCTCGCTGCAGAAGCTCCGACGCTACGCGGCGCCCCTCCGCGAGGCGGTCAGCTCGGTGGTGCGGCTCGACCTGCCGCACATCGACGAGCGTCTCGATCCGTACTTCTCCGACGTCGTCGACCACCTGTCGCAGGTGATCGACCACATCGAAACGTCCCGCGAGCTCGCGGCGTCGGTGCGCGATCTGCAGCTCGCGGCGGTCAACACGCGGATGAACGAGATCATGCGGGGCCTCACCGTCATCTCCACGGTGTTCCTGCCGCTGTCGTTCGTCACCGGCGTCTACGGCATGAACTTCGACTTCATGCCGGAGCTGCGCGAGAAGTGGGGATACCCGGCGGTGCTGGCGCTCATGCTCGGCGTCGCGGCTTTCACGCGGTGGTACTTCAAGCGCAAGCGATGGATCTGAAACCCGCGTCGCCGCCCGCCCCGGCCGCGCCGCTCGCGCCCGGGCTCTTGAAAGCGCTCCTCAAAGCCGTCGGCCGCGACCGCCTGCTCGTCGAGCCCGGACGCCTGCTCGCCTACGAGTGCGACGGGTTGACGCACTTCAAAGGGCGGGCCGCGGCGGTCGTCCTGCCGGAGACGACGGAGGAGCTTCAGGCCGTCGTCCGCGCGTGCGCGGCGCACGGCGCGCCGTTCACGCCGCGCGGCGCGGGCACGGGCCTCTCCGGGGGCGCGACGCCCGCCGAAGGCGGCGTATTGATCGAACTTGCGCGGATGAACCGCATCCTCGCGCTCGATCGCGACGCGCGCCTCGCCGTGGTGCAGCCGGGCGTGATCAACCAGCATCTCTCCGACGCGGCGCGCCCTCTCGGCCTGTTCTTCGCCCCCGACCCCTCGAGCCAGTCCGCGTGCTCCCTCGGCGGCAACTGCGCGGAGAACGCGGGCGGCCCCCACGGCTTCAAGTACGGATCGACGGAGAAACACGTCGCGGCGACGACGGTCGTCTTGCCCGACGGCGAGCTCGCCGTGTTCGGCGGCCCGGTCGACGCGAGCCACGGTCTCGACCTGCGAGGCGCCTTTCTCGGGAGCGAGGGCACGCTCGGGGTCGTCGCCGAGATCGTCTGCCGGCTGACGCCGCTTCCGGAGGCGATCGAAACGCTCCTCGCGCCGTTCGCGAGCCTCGAGGCCGCCTGTCGCGCCGTCGGCGACCTGGTCGCGAGCGGCGTGGTCGCGTCGGCGTTGGAGGCGCTCGACCGGCGGACCATCGAAGCGGTGGAGGCCGGCGTCTACCGCGCCGGTTACCCGTCGGACGCCGACGCGGTGCTCCTTGTGGAACTCGACGGCCCGGCGGCGGAGGTCGCCGAAGCCTCCGCACGGTCGCGGGCGGTGCTGCGGCGGAACGGCGCGCTGTCGGTGCAGTCGGCGCGCGACGCGTGGGAGCGCAAGCTTCTGTGGCGCGGACGCAAGGGCGCCTTCGGCGCGATGGGCCGCCTCGCGCCGGACCTGTACGTCGTCGATGCGGTGGTTCCGCGGAGCGCCCTCGCGAGGGTGTTGACGCAGGTGTGCGCGATCTGCGACGGGCTCGGGCTGCGCCTCGCCAACGTCTTCCACGCGGGCGACGGCAACCTCCATCCGAACATCTGCTACGACGGTCGCGACGCGGGCGAGACGGCGCGCGTCGTCGAGGCCGGCCGGCGCATCCTCGAGGTCTGCGTCGCGGCGGGCGGCGCCCTGACCGGCGAACACGGCATCGGCGTGGAGAAGCGCGACGCGATGGCGCTGGTCTTCGGCGACGACGACCTCGACGCGATGGCCCGCCTTCGACGCGCCTTCGATCCGCGCGGCCTCGCGAACCCCGGAAAGCTGCTGCCGACGCCGCGGGCGTG
>DASPNK010000223.1:0-11584 GCA_035626575.1 Planctomycetota bacterium
GCGCGCGCCGCCGCCGCTCGTCGCCCGCGTCGCGTCGCTCGCTTCCCGGCGCAGGAGCGCCGGTCTGGCCGAGGGGGACGTCTTCGACCACGAGGTACGACGTGTAGGGCGTGACGACGCCGTAGCGCACGCCGAGGCGCACGATCTCGTCCTTCAGCTCCTTGCCCGCGCCGTGCAGTCGGATCTGGTCGATCAGGTACCCGATCTTCCGCACGGCCCAGAGGCGCGCGATCGACGGGTGCTTCGAGCCGGTTCCGAACACGACGTCGTAGGAAAGCTCTTTCGGCGCGCCGTTCACCTTGCCGCGCACGATCGCTTTGGCCGGCCCGCCCTCGCGGTACCGCCCGGCGAGCAGCAACTGCTCGCCGCGGAAGAGGTCGGGCAGCCTCCGCGGATACGTCTCGTCGACCTTGACGCCTTCGAATCGGACCTCGACGTCCGCGAGGACCGGATGGGCGATCTTCTCGTAGAAGCTCGAGACCTTCAGCTCGAGATCCTCCCGCTCGCCGACGTAGTCGCGGGCGCCGCGGTGCTCGTCGGCCAGGCGGTCCAGCAACTCGACGTTCACGTCGGTTCCGATGCCGAACACGAAGAACCGGGTCGACGCCGCGTTCTTCTCCCGCGCCTCCTTGAGGATCGTTTCCGTCGCGGTCGACCCCACCGTCGGACGGCCGTCGGTGAGGAAGATGACCATGAAGGGCCGGCCGGCCTCCTGCGGGAACGACAGCGCGCGCCCGACGGCGTCGGAAATGTTCGTACCGCCGGCGGCGCGCTGTTCGGCGACGAAGCGCACGGCGGCCTCGCGCGCCTCCGGCGTCGCCGTTTCGAGCGCGTCCTTCCAGGTGCGCGCCTCGGTGGAGAACGCGACGAGGCCGAAGCGATCCGCCGGATTCAGGCTGCGCACGCAGAACGTCAGCGCGCGCTTCAGCTGCTCCATCTTCTCGCCCGCCATCGACCCCGACGTGTCGGCGACGAAGACGACGTCTTTGGCGACGGTCTCGCCCCCCGGCGTCTGCGCCGGCGCGAGCAGCAGCAGGAACGCGCCGCCCTCGCCCTCTTCGACGTGCGTGAGCAGCGTCGCGCCGACCGCCTCCCCGCCGAGGCCGATCACCAGCGTGAAGTCGCGGTCGGCGACGCACGGCTTCTGCTCGAACGACGCCTTGAACGCGAAGTCCCCCTTTTTCGCCACGTCGATCTGATGCGACGGCGAGTACACGGCGCGCATCGGCGCCTTCGATTCGGCTTCGACGATCAGCGACGCCTCGTTCACCGGGTACGGCGACGGGCCCGCGGTGCGGAGCGGATAGCGGTACTCGAGGACGCCGCCGTTGCGCGGGAGCGTCTCGCTGTAGACCAGCTCGATTTCCGCGGTGCCCTGCGCCGGGATGGGGAAGACCTTCGCCTGGAACAGCCGACGGCCGACGTACTCGAGCAGCGCCGGGTCGGCGAGGCGCGACACGATGCTGCGGTAAATCGCGGCGGCCTTGTCCTTCTCGAGGACTTCGCCGGACGTCATCTTCCCGCCCATCATCATCGAGAAGCCGTCGACGGCGGCGTCCTCGGGCATGGGGAAGAAGTACGTGCCTTCGAGCTGCACGCCGTTCGGGTTGCGGAAGGTCTGCCGCACGGTCGTCGTCGCGACGCCGTCGACGAGCTTCACGTGGACGGCGTGCTTCTCGACCACGATCGGCGCGAACCGCGGCGGCCGGGGATGCGGCGCGATCCTGCGGTCGACCAGGTCGTGGACGAACTGCGCGGGGGCGACGGACGCCGCCGCCGCGGCGACCAGAAAAGCGACGCATCGATGCCGGGCGCTCATGAAACGACTCCGCGGCGGAACCGGTCCGCCGCGGAGTTGGACGCGCCCCTGGCGCGGAAGTTCAAACGGCCGCGATCAGCGGTAAACCGGGGCTCCGCCCTGCGCCGGGCGCGGCGCGGGCTCGGCGGGCGGCGCCCGCTTCGGCGCCGCGGCCGGCGACGGGGCGTCGAGCTCCGTCGGCCCCACGCGATCGGCGGGGACGTAGCGCGTGGAAACCAGCTGGCGCACGGCCGCGTAGAGCTTGGGGTATTCGTCGGCGGGCAGGGCCAGGCCGGCGCGGTGGATGGTGAGCTCGCCGCCCGTCAGGGGCGACACGGTGAGGCGGGCCGACAGCCCCCGCTCCTCGAGGAACTCCGCGGCGTTCGGCGGCAGCGGGCCGGCCATGGGCTCGACCCGGTCGACGCGCATCGTCGCCGTGCCGACGCCCTTCGTGTAGAGCACGTTGTAGGACAGCTGCACGTGCTTCTCGGGGAGCTTGATGCCGCCGCGCGGGCCCTTCGCGGCGATCACCGCGAAGGTCACCAGCTCGTCCGAGGGAAGGAAATGCACGCCGCGCTGCTCGAGATTCGCGAGCAGCATCGGCACGTCGCCGAAGTTGCCGACGCGGGCGTACGCCTCGGCGAGGAGGTAGCTCGCCAGCGGCGCCAGCTTGGAGGCCTGGTACTCGTCCTGGAAGCGGACGAACCCGCGGAAGGCCTTGGGGAAGTCGCCCGCGAGCCGCGCGTCGCGCGCGTCGAAGAACGCGCGCTCGTCGTTTCGAAGCTCGGCGACGCGGAGCGCGCCGCGGCGCCGCGCGAAGGTCCCGCCGGAGGCGAACGGCATCACCGCCGGGCGCAGCTCGGCCAGCATGCCGGGCACGGTCGATGTCGCGGCGGCCTCGCGCACGCCCTGCAGCGAACCGCCGTCGAGCTCCGCGTGGAGGCGGCCGAGCAGCCGCGACGACGCGGAGAGATAGGCGCCGAACATCGGGCCGCGCTCGTCGGCGGCGCCGAGCGACGCCTCGCGGCTCAGCTCGTCGGTGAGGCGCGCCAGCTCGAGCCGCTCGAGATCGGCGCGGAGGAGTTCGCGGCCGCGCGCGCCCGCCTCGTCCGGCATGGCCGACGCGGCGCGGAGGAAAAGATCGGTGGCGTCGACGTGGTCGCGGAGACGGCCCAGCGACGAACTCAACGCGGGCGGCCCGCCCTGCGTCTTGAGCATCGGGCCTTCCGCGCCGCCGTGGTCCGACGCCCAGCGGAAGACCATTCCGTGCGAAAGCGCGAGGCCCGCGAAGAGGACCAGGCCCGCCGCGAAGCGCGCCGGCGCGAAGCGTCGGGCCGCGGCGACGGCGCTCGCGGGTTCGACGGTCGGCCGCGCGCCGGGCAGTTCGGGCGGCCGCACGAACGCGGGCGCGCGGCGGCCGACGACTCCGCGCACCGCTTCGAACGTGCGCCGGTACGCGGCGAATTCGGCGGCGCACCCGGCGCAGGCGACGAGGTGCTCGTCGACGCGACGCTCCAGCGCCGACGGGAGCCGCCCGTCGAAGCGCTCGGAAAAACGATCCCGGCAGGTGGTGCAACGCATGGCGGTCATGACTCTGAGGCCGCGGGCCGGACGTCGCCGTCCAGGTAGCGGCGGAAATCGACGAGGAATCTCTCGCGGGCTCGCGAGAGGCGGGACGACACCGTCTTCACCGGGCAGCCGATGATCTGCGCCGCATCCTCGTAGGAGAGGCCCTGCAGCGCGCAAAGGACGAAAACGTCCCGAAGTTTGGGAGAGAGGTTCGCGGTGAGCCGGTCCACGCGACGCTGCATTTCGGCGTGCAGGGCCTGGACGTCGGGCTTCTCATGGGCGACGTCGGGCGGGTCGTAGCCGAAGTCCTCGCCGTCGCCGCCGCCCGCCACGGTCACCGTCGGGAGCCGCTTCAGCCGCATGAAGTCGATGCAGGCGTTGCGGGCGACGGCGTAGATCCAGGTGAGGAAGCGCCCGCGCGGATCGAACATGCGCGGGTTGCGATAGACCTTGAGGAAGACCTCCTGGGTCAGGTCGTCGGCCGCCTCCGGGTCGCCGGTGAAGCGATCGATGAACGCGTGAATACGGCCGGAGTGGCGCTCGTAAAGCCTGTCGAAGGCTTCGAGGCTGCCGTCCATCAGCCGGACCATGAGGGTTTCGTCCGACTCGGCGTCGACCGAGGGGGTCTGCTCCACGCGGCGGATGGTGAATGGAAGGCTTGGCGACACGGGTCCCGGGCGAGCCCGGGCGCTGGAAAGGCCGAGGCTCGCGGACAGGGGTACGGATGACGCCCGGTCCCGCTCCGCCGCCGGATGTTAGGGTCCCGCGCCATGCCGGAACAGCCGGACGTCGGAGGCGCGCCTCCCGGCGGCGATGCGTCGCGCCGGTTCGGCCCGGACCGGGTCATGGACGTCGGGCTTCCCGGTCGCGCCGCGCGCCTCGTGCTGGTCGATGCGACGGAAACCGCGATCGAGGCCGAGTTTCGGCATCTCGCGGGACGCGTGGCGGCCATCGTCATGGCCCGCGCCGCCGCCGCGTCGCTTCTGATCGGGTCCGACCTGAAGAACGACGAGCGCCTCGCCATCCAGGTCCACGCCGAAGGGCCCCTCAAGGGCTTCCTGGTCGAAACCGACGCGTCCCTGCGCTTTCGCGGCTACACGCAGATCAAGGCGCTGGAGGGGTACGACTCCGGCTCCCTCCCCTACGTCTTCGGACTCGGCGCGCGCGGGCGCGTGCAGTTCCTGCGCAGCACCGCGGCGGGGGTTTTCTACCGAAGCCTCACGGCGCTCCGCTTCGGGGACGTCGCCGCCGATCTCGAGACCGCGCTGAATCAATCGCAACAGACGCCGAGCCGCCTCTGGCTCGACCACGCCTACGACCGCCGCGTGCTCCGCTCGGGCGGCGCGCTCCTCCAGGCGCTGCCCGGCGCGGAACTCTCCGAGTTCACGGCGCTCGCCGACCGCATCGCGACGCGCGCCCAGGCCGCGCGTCCGTGGCCGCGCGACCTCGACGCGCTGTGCGACGCCCTTCTCCCTCCCGACGTCGAGCGACGCACGCTGTCGACGCGCCTCGCCGCCTTCGCCTGCCGATGCACGCGCGAACGCGTGGTGGAGCTGCTCAAGTCCCTCGGGCCGCCCGAGGAGGAGCAGAGCTACCCGCCGGAAAGCCGCGTGACCTGCGTCTTCTGCAACGACGTGTTCGAGATCCCGTCGGACGAGCTGGGCGGCGGCGGGCCGGTTCAGGGCGCGCCGTAGCCCGTCGCGGGGCTGCCGGGCGCGAGACGATAGTCCCCCGCCGCGGCGTCGCGGAACTTCGGATCGCCGCCTTTCCCCGGCTCGCGCTCCGGCGTCGGAAGCTCGGGGGCGCCGCGGGCCGCGTCTTCGCACCACCACCAGTTCCGCTCGAAGCGGAACGTCTCGGGCGCCGTGCCGGGCCCGACGTTCGCGACCCCGCGCAGCTCGGCGGCGCGCCACGTCGTCAGGTTCCCGACGAAGACGCCTCCGCGGCACGGGGCGAAGTCGGCGTCGCGCGACTCCTGCAGGATGCGCAGCGCCCAGCGCCGCGGCCGGACGAAGGTGTTGCGGCGGACCACGGCGCCGTCGACGCCGACGAAGGCCACGGGCGCGTCCGACCCGACGAACACGCACTCTTCGACGAGGAGGTCCTTCGCCTCGTACCCCTCGGGCTTCGGTCGGAAGTATGCGCGCCCCGTGCTTCCGCCGAGATTCACCGCGCGCGACCCCGCGTGCTCGAAGCGGCAGCGTCGGATCGCGACGTCGCGCGATCCGCCCTTGGCCTGAACGCCCGACGAGGCGGCGTCCGTTTCACGGTCGCGGAAGATGCAGCCTTCGAGGACGCCGCGGCGGCACCCGACCATGTCCACGGCCGAGCCCTTCCGACCCCAGCGCTCGACCGTGCAGCGTTCGAGGCGGAAGTCCTCGACGCCCGAGAGCTTGATCCCGTCGTGATTGTCGCGGCCGCCGACGTCCCGGACGACGACGTCGATCAGCGCGACGTCGCGCGCCGGCGCGTCGGGCGCCCCGCCGTCGTCGACGTTGATCCCGTTCGCCGGCGCGCCCTCGACCGCGAGGTCGCGCAACTCGAGGTGCGCGGCGCGTGCGAAATGCAGGCCGCCGCGGAAGACCGGGCGCGACGCGGCGTCGGCCCCGCGCACCGTCACCCGCCGCCCGGGCGCGCCGCGGACTCCGGCGACGGAGACGCCGTCGTACGCGCCGGGCGCCACGACCAGGACGTCGCCCGGCCGCGCGGCGGCGAGCGCGCGGCGCAGCTCGGCGGTCGTCGCGACCGACGTCTCCCGCGACCGGTCCTGCGCGCAGACGGCGGTCGCGATCGCGAGCGACGCCGCGACCGCGGCGCGGACGGCGTTCATCGCGCGTCCGGCGCGCGCGCCGCGTCGCCGAACCAGGGATCGACGGCGCGCTCCAGCGCCGCGTAGGCGGCGACCCGTGCTCGGCAGACGGCGCAGCGCGCGAGATGCGCTTCGATGCGGAACGGCGATTCCGGAGCGAAGCGCGGCGCGCCGCGGCCCGTCGCTTCGGCCGACGGCGCGCTCCACCGCGCCGTCTCGGCCGACGGCGCGCTCCGACGCGCCGTCTCGGCGAGCGCCACCTCGCTGAGATGACGCGCCGGATCGTCGTCCGCCGGTCCGCGCCCCGACGGGGCGCTCACGGCGGCGGAAGCAGCGCCGCGTGCTCGGCGCCGACGAAGGACGCGCGGAGCGCGTCGGCGATGGTGCGGTTGTTCTCGAGGCGGAGCGCGTCGCCGAGCCACTTCGCGCCGTCGGGCAGCGTCAACATCTTCGCGAGCGCCTCCCGCGCCGCCGCCTCGCCTTCGTCGCGCCTCAGCACGTTGAAGTAGAGCATCGCGAAGAGGCCGAAGTACGGCGCCTCGCCGATCTCCTCGCTCACCGCCACCGACCGCCGCGCCGACCGGACCGCGCCCTGAAGGTCGCCCTTCTGATGGCTGAGGTACGCGAGGTTGCAGTGGGCGAACGCCTTGAAGACGCGGTCGTCCTGGTCGCGCGCCGGCGCCGCCAGCGTTCGCAGGAACGACTGCTCGGCGTCGTCCGGCCGGTTCTGCCAGAGATGGATCACGCCGAGCAGGTTGGAGGCCGCCGCGAGGTGCCGCGTTTCGAAGCGGAGCACGCCTTCGCAGAGCACGCGGGCGAGGTCGAGCTTCTTTTCGCGCGACGTCTCCGCGCGTTCGATGAGCGAGCGGACGTCCTCGAACCGGACGTCGCCCACGCCCGCCTCGCCGACGAAGTCTTCGGCGTCGTCGAGCATGCCGCGGCTGTCGTCGGCGGCGCGGCTCACCGACTCCTTCGAAAACGTCGACACCATGTTGTCGGTGTTGACGTCCGGGTCCTTCCGCTCGCGGAGGACGCCCTGGGCCAGCTCATACATCGCGGCGCACAGCTCGTCGATCGTCTCCCGGAGGAACGTGGACTCCGGGAGGTCAATGGTGCGGAAGAACCGCGCCATCCGCTCGTAGCACGCGGGGCACGCGCCGACGTGCGCGGACACCGCCTCCAGCGAGGCGGCGTCGCGGCCTTCCTTGTTCAGGAAGCGGTCGAGGTAGCGGTCGACGAGTCCGCAGTTCAGGCCGTCGGTCATGCGGGAGGCCGGCGCGCCCGCGTCCGCGGCCGCGTCAGGCGGAGACGCGGCCGTGGTTCAGGACGAATCGCAGGGCGACCTCCCACTTCTCCACGAGACGTGAGAGCCCCTCGCCCGCGTTCGTGCGGATGCGCAGGTCCTTTTCGTAGACGATTTCGCGCAGCTGCGCCAGCACGCGGCGGACGTAGCCGCTTTCGATGTCCATGCCGAAGACCGCCCGCGCGCTCTCCTGCAGGAGCGTATGCAGCGCCCGCAGGTACTCGCGCTTGGCCGTCTTTTCGTTGATGGACAGCCGGGCGGCGATTTCGCTCCAGCCGAGGTTGCCGTGGCCCTCCAGCTCGGCGTCCAGCTCGCGCAAGAGCTTCACGAGCGCGTCGTCGCCCCCCGCCGCCGCCTCGGCCGCGGCGCAGGCCGATTCGCCGCTGCGGTTCTTGGCGAGGTAGACGAGCTGCTGCGTGGCGGAGAGCTTCCGGCGGAAGATCTCCATCATCAGCCCGACGCGGTCGGTCGCGTCGAGCGCCGGCTCGGCGGCCTCGGACGACGGCTCGACGGCTTCCGCCTCGACCGACACATGGTCGAGCGCGTCGGCGGCCTTGCGCTGCAGCGCCCAGTACGCCTTCTTGAGGGCGTTGAGGTAGTGGTAGGTCAGGCAGAAGACTTTGCCCGCCTCGATCTTCTCGCGGCCGTCCGCGACCATCTGCTTCAGCGCGTCGCGGCCGAGGAAGGTCTCGAGAAGGTCGGCGTGCACCGCGAAGTACGTCGCCGACCGCGGCGCGAAGCGACGTTCGATGACGCGCAGGCCGTGGAAGTACAGGCCGACGCGCAGCGTTTCGACCGCCTCCTGCGAGATCAACGCGCTGCGGACGACGGCGTCGCCGATCACGTTGAGGAGGTAGGACGGCTGGAAGAGCTGGTCCCCCAGGCGTTCGAAGGCGTCGTCGATGCGGGCGAGGAAGGCGGACACCTTCTCGCGGTGCTCGCCGCGGGTGGCGGCGGCGTCCCGCTTCCGCTCGAGGGAGGCGCAGAGATCGCGGAAACGGTCGAGGACGACGGCGCGCTCGCCGCCTTCCTCGACGCGCCGCCGCGCGTCGCGCCACCGGTCCCAAATCGTGCTCAACATGGCAGGGCTCGGGGGTGGCGCGATCAACCGATGGGGTACATGCCGGCCGGGCCCGAGGTGAGCACCATGAGGTGCACGCCGTCGAGGAAGCCCGGATCGTTCAGAACCATCTGGGTCGAGGGAAACGACCCGACGACGCCCGGAACGGTCACCATGCTCGTGTTGATCGACGGCGCCGCCGTCTCGAGCCCCGTCTCCTGCCGTTGGAACTGGAGCGACCAGCTGAGGAAGCAGCCGGGTTCGCGGTACGGTCCGGTCGGCGCCGCCGCCGCCTCCAGCGTGAAATCGACGCCGACCGCCGCGAGGGCCGTGGTCGGCAGCTCGAAGGACCACGTGCCGGTCGGCCCGACGTAGACCCCGGTGACGACGCCGACGAGGGGCCGCGATTCCTCGTCGAGAAGGAGGTTGCCGAGCGCGTCGCGCACGACGTACGCGAAGGCGAAGGGTGCGCCGGGAGCGCCCGACACCGTGAACTTCACCTTGCTCTCGAACTCGTTCGGCGCGAGCACGCACTCCGCCGTCAGCGACGGCGAGAGCGGGATCAGCTCCGCGCCGGTCCGCTGCGCGCCGGCGACGTCGGGGGCGCCGACCCACGCGAGGCCGGCGAGAAGGCTGACGAGAGCGACGGGGAAGAACTTCATGGCGCACCCCCGCGTCGAGCGGCGCGGAGCCTCCCCGGGGAAGCGGTCGCGGGCGGACGACGCAAACCGACCGGAAAACGATCCGGTCACGGCAGATGACGGGAGGGTACCCCCGGCGTTTGCGCCCCGGCAAGGTTTTTTTCGCCGTCCGGGACGGGAGTCGACCCCGGCGGCGGGGCCTCAGGCCCGGCGGAGCGCGAGGAGGGCGAAGAGCAGCGCGCCGCAAACCGCCGGAACGAAGGCGATTGTCGCTTCGCGAGGAGGCAGGGCGCCGTAGATCCGATACGCGGAGGTCGCGAGGGCGGCCCCGGCGAGGACGGCGCAGGCGACGAACACCCCGCCCGACGCGGCCGGACGCCCGAACAACCGGCTTTCCGCCTCGCGGCGAGCGACCGCCAGGTCGCGGCCCGCCTCGCGGACCTCCGCCTCCGCCGCCTCGAACTTCAGCTGGAGCGCGGCGAATTCGGTCGCGACGGCCTCCTCTTCGGCGGGCGACAGGTACGCGTCGACCTGCGCGCCCTCGGAAAACGTGCGCCAGTCCTCTTCGGACGCCTCCGACTCCCGGTTGAAGGTCCGCTGAAGCTCTTCCCACGCGGCTTCGGCGTCCATCAGCCGCTCGGAGACCCGCTGCAGCCGGACGCGCCGCTCGTCGCTCCGCGGCGCCCGACGCGCGGCGGCGAGGTCCCCCCGGGCCTCGCGCGCGTCGGCCAGCAGCCGTTCGGCCTGCTCGGCCGTCCGGTGCATCAGCCGCATCTGCGCCCGAAAGAGGTCCTTCGCCGCGAGCCGCACGTCGAACACCGGAGCGTCGGCGGCGCCCTCGCGGGCGACGGCGGGCGTGGCGTCGGCGCCCGCCGCCTCCGAGCGCCGCACCCGCGCCCCGCACGCCTCGCAGAACGTCGCGAACCAACCCACCACGCCGCCGCACGTCCCGCACAGCGTGACGCGCTCTTCGGTGCGGCTGTCGGGCGTCGCGCCCGGAGGCGGCGGCTCGCCGTCCTTCGCGCTCACGGCGCCGGCTCCGGGAGGACGCCCTCCTGCCAGCGCGCGCCGTCCGGGCCGATCTCCTTCTTGAAGACCGGCGCCCGCGCCTTGAGTCGATCGATGGTCGCGAGGCCGCAGGCGAACGCCGCGGCGCGATGGGGCGCCCCGACGGCCACCACGAGGCTCGCCTCCCCGACCGCCACCGGGCCCAGCCGATGAAAGACCGCGAGGTGCTCCACGCCGTGCTCCCGCGCCGTCTCGCGGGCGACCTCCCGCAGTTCCGACTCGGCCATCGCCTCGTAGGCGCTGTACTCCACGCGCGTCACCGCGCGCCCCTCGTGCCGGTCGCGGACGACGCCGTGGAAGACGAGGACCGCGCCGTTCGACGGCGCCGCGACGAAGCGCCGCGCCGCCGCGTCGTCGAGGGCGGCCTCGGTCACGAGGATCCACGGTTCGGGCATCTCAGCCTCCGCTGACCGGCGGGACGAAAGCGACCTCGTCGCCTTCCGCGAGCGCGTGCTCCCGGCGCACGTAGCGACGGTTCACCGCGAACGCCGCGAGACGGAGCGCGGGCGCGAGCTCCGGGCGCGCGTCGAGCAGCGCGCCGAGCGCGTCGCCGACGGTCGCCCCGTGTGCCACCTCGACGACCTCCGCGCCGCGGCCGAGCGTCTCCGCCGCCGCGCCGAACACCAGCACCCGGATGCGCATCGTCTCCGCCGCGCCGGACCGCGGTCGCGCGACGGGGCCATCGTACGCGACCCGGCGCGCGGCGCGATCGCCGTCGCCGGTCAAACGACCCGCGCGGCGAGCAGCGCGAAATCGTCCCGCAGGTACTCGGACGCCTGCCAGTGCGCCTCCACCGCGGCGAGCAGAGCGTGCGAGACGTCGCGCGGGCCGCCGGGATGCACCTGGCGCACGATGCGCTTCACCTCGTCGAGGCCGAAGAACGCGCCTTCGCGGTTGCGCGCCTCCACGAGGCCGTCGGTGTACAGAAGGAACGTCGACCGCGGCGGGGCCTCGATCGTGCGCTCGCCGTAGACGACGCCGTCGGTGACGCCGAGCGGCGGGCCGGTGGACGGCAGCTCGTGGAAGACGTCGGCCGCGGGGTCGTACAGAAGGACCGGGTTGTGGCCCGCCGACGCCCAGCGCGCGACGCGCGTCTCCGGGTCGAACAGCAGGTAGCTCGCGGTGGCGAACATGACCGAGTCGCCGTCGCTCCGGCCGTTCAGGAGGGCGTTGCAGCGGTCGAGGACGACGGCCGGCGACGGATCGTCGGCGGAGACCGCGCGGAAAAACGACATCACCCGCGCCATGAAAAGCGCCGCTCCGATGCTCTTGCCGGAGACGTCGCCCATCACCATGGAAAGCCGGCCGTCCGGCGTCGCCGCGCAGTCGTAGAAGT
>DASPNK010000224.1:0-3936 GCA_035626575.1 Planctomycetota bacterium
GACCGGCGCTCCGACGTCCGGCAAGTCCGGCCGCGGCAGCTCGGCGCGTCTTCGATCCGCGCGCAGCGGCGCGTTCCGGTCGGTCGCGGTTCGACGAAGCAGGGCCGTCCCTCCGCTCCGCTCCGGGCGCGGGCCGCTGCGGTCCTGTCCGGATGACCCGACGCAGAGCGCCGACCGACGCACTTCGAAGAAGTCGGAGCGCCGATCCCGGCGAGAGTCCGTCGGCGGAAGCTCCGGCGCCGGGCTTCGGTCTCGACGCCGTCCTACTTCGCGGGCGGCGCGGCCTTCTCCTTCTCGAGTTCGGCGAGCAGCTCGTTCACCTTCGACTCAAGTTCGGCGTCGCGAAGATCCTTCGCTCGGATGACGCCCTTGTGATCGAGGATGTAGATGGTGGGCCAGCCCGAGACGTTCCACGCCGTCGGCCACTTGCCCTCGGTGGAGCCCTCCACCGCCTGACGCCACGTGATGCCGTGCTTGTCGAGAATCCTGTTGAGGACCGACCGGTCCCCGTCGCTGTTGATCCCGAGGAGCGCGAACGGCTTGTCCTTCAAGCGTTCGACCATCTCCTTCTCGTGAGGGATCATGTCGCGGCACGGTCCTCACCAATAGCCCCAGAAATCCACCACCACGACCTTGCCGCGGTAGTCGGAGAGCTTCCAGGCGACGCCGTGCTGGTCGACCGCTTCATGGTCGGGCGCGACCATGCCGATCTGCAGGCGCTCGACCTCGAAGATCTCGCCTTGGGCGCGGGCGCCCGCGGCCGTCGCGCCGTACTCCTTGACCAACCGGTCGAGGATCGCGCGCCGCTCCGCCTTCGAGGCTTCCGTCGGCTTGCCGACGCCGAGTCGCGCGGCGACGGCGAACCACGCCGCGGCCCGCACGCTCGCGTGCGGCGACTTCTCCGCCAGCGTCTTCAGCGTCGCGTCGACCGCGGCCTGCGGCAGCGCGCGCCCTCGCCAGCTGAGCGCGTCGGCCAGTTGCTCGAGCTCCGGGCGGTCGAGGTACGCCTCGACGACGTCCTTGAGCATCGCTTCGCCCTCGGCCTTCGACGGCTTCGGGTCCTGGTGCAACACCCACAGCGTCGCGCGCAGGCCGGCCGGCGTGCCGCGGGCGCGCGTCGCGAGGTCTCGGAGCTTCGGGACGAAGCCCTGTACGGGGTTCCTGGAAAAGTCGAACGGGATCTTCCGTCGCTCCTCGTCGCTCTTCGCCTCGCGGAACGGCCGGTAGAACTCCTCCTCCGCGACGCGCGCTTCTTCGACGAGCCGTTCGTATTCGGCGTCGAAGTCGATGCGCGAGTCGGGTCGGGAGTCCTGGGCCGGCGCGGCGAGCGCCGTCAGGAGGAACAAGACCGCGCCCGACGCGAACGTCGTTTTCATGGCGATGGTCCTCGGCGCGGTCGGAGCCGACGCCGGCCGGCACTTTAGCCGCGGGGCGCGCGGCGGCGCGTGTGCCACCATGGGCGCCATGAACGCCCTCGCGCTCCGCGGCGTGACCAAGTCCTTCGGAGGTCACGTCGCCGTCGACGACCTCTCCCTCGACGTGCCGCGCGGCGCCGTCTACGGGTTCATCGGACCCAACGGCTCCGGCAAGAGCACGACCATCCGGATGATCATGAACATCCTGCTTCCCGACCGCGGGGAGATCGAAGTGCTGGGCGAGCGCGGCACGCGCGCCGCGCGTGACCGCGTCGGGTATCTCCCCGAGGAGCGCGGGCTCTACAAGAAAATGCCGGTGCGGCGGGTGCTCGACTATTTCGGGCGCCTGAAAGGCCGGACGCGCGCCGAGGTGACCGCGGAGTCCGAGGCGTGGCTCGAGCGGCTCGGCCTCGCGGCGTGGGCCGACAAGAAGGTCGAAGCGCTGTCGAAGGGGATGGCGCAGAAGGTGCAGTTCATCGCCGCCGTGGCCGCGAAACCGGAGTTGCTCATCCTCGACGAACCGTTCTCCGGCCTGGACCCGGTGAACATGGAGGCGCTGAAGGACGCGATCCTCGAGCTCCGTCGGCGGGGCGTGACGATCCTGTTCAGCACGCACGACATGGCGGTCGCCGAGCGGATGTGCGACCGCATCTTCATGATCTTCCGCGGTCGCAAGGTCCTCGACGGCACGCTCGCCGAGATCCAGGCGCGGTACGGCGAAGACGTGATCCGCGTCGCGACCGACGGCGGAGCCGACGTCGTGCGTGCGGCCGCGCCCGCGGGCGCCGTCGTCAACGATTACGGCCGCGTCCAGGAAATCCGCGGCGCGGGCGATCCGCAGGCGCTTCTGCGTGCGCTCGCGGAACGGACGGCCGTGAGGCGCTTCGAAATCGCGCACCCCTCGCTCCACGACGTGTTCGTGCGGATCGCGGGCGCCGACGCCGTCATGCCCGCCGCCCCGCGGGGAGACGCCGCATGAGCCGCAAGATCCTGATCGTCGCGGCCTCCGAGTTCGCGACCGCCGTGAAGTCGAAGGCCTTCGTCATCGGCGTCGTGATGCTGCCGATCTTCATGGGCGGGAGCCTCCTGATGGAGAAGCTCTCGCGCGACCACGCCGACGTGTCCGACCGGCGCTTCGCGGTCGTCGACGGCACTCCCGACGGCGCGGCCCTCGCCGCCCTCGAGGCCGCGGCCGCCCTCCGCGACCGGACGGCGACCGCCGACCCGGAGCGGCGCGAGCCGCGCTACGTGCCGGTGCGCGTGGACGTCGCCGAAGATGCTTCGACGGAGGCCCGGGGGCTCCGGCTGTCCGCCGACGTCAAGGAAGGCCGGCTCTTCGCCTTCGTGGTCGTCGAACCCGGCGGGCCGGGGGCGCCGCCGCGGATCGCCTACCACACCGACACGCCGACCTACCGCGACCTTCCGGAGTGGATCGAGCGCACGCTCGCCGACGCGTGGCGCGCCGCCGTCGTGCGCGAGCTCGGCCTCGCGCCCGGCCTGGTGGCGCGACTCGACGCGCGGCCGCGGGTCGTCCAGCTCGGCCTGCTTTCCCGCGGCGCGGACGGCGCGGCCGCGGTCGCCGAAGCGCACGACCCGATCCGCACCTACCTCGTGCCGATGGTCACGCTCTTTCTGCTCTTCATGAGCACCATGTCGGCGGCGCCGCAGCTTCTCAACGCCGTCCTCGAGGAGAAGCAGCTCCGCATCAGCGAGTTCCTCGTCAGCGCGGTGACCGCCTTCGATCTGATGGCGGGCAAGCTCCTCGGCTGCGTGGCGGTCGCCGCGCTCCTGACCGCGCTGTACATGGGCGGCGCCGTGGCGGTCGCCGCGCATTTCGAGATGCTCGACCGCCTGCCGTGGGAGCTGCTCCCGTGGTTCTTCGCGTTCCTCGTCGCGGCGACGCTGGTCTACGGCTCGATCTTCATCTCCATCGGCGCGGCCTGCAGCGACCTCAAAGACGCGCAGAGCATGATGAGCCCCGCGATGCTGCTGGTGATGTTGCCGGTGCTCGTCGCCGGCGCGGTGCTGAAGGAGCCGAACGGTTCCTTCGCGACCTCGCTGTCGATGTTCCCGCTGTTCTCCCCGGTGCTCATGCCGCTCCGCCTCGCGGCGCCTCCGGGCCCTCCGTGGTGGCAGCCGCCGCTGGCGCTCGCCGCGACCGCCGCCGTCACCGCGCTGTTCGTGTGGGCGGCCGGCCGCATCTTCCGCGTCGGCGTGCTCGCCCAGGGCAAGGGCGCGAGCTTCCGCGACATGCTGCGCTGGATTCGAGCGAAGTAAGAGGTCGGCGGACAGGGCCGCAGCGGCCCGGACCGGACCGGACCGGAGCGGAGGGACGGCCCTGCTTCGGCGGTCTGCGCAGTCTCGGACGCGCCGCCGCGCGACGATCGTGGACGCGCCGAACTGCCGCGCCCGGACTTTCCGGACGTCAGAGCGCCGGTCCGCGCCGGCGAAGCCGGACGGACCGGCATGCGTCGGCGGTCGACGTGCGCGCGAACCTGCGACCGGCGCCGGTCATCGTTCG
>DASPNK010000225.1:0-3168 GCA_035626575.1 Planctomycetota bacterium
GGCCCTCTCGCGTCCCCGTGCTCGATCCCTGTCCTGCTCATCGCGCTCTCCACGCCCGGTTCCCGACCGGGCCTCGGAGAGGCCGCGCTACGCCGTCCGCTTCGCCTTCAGCTCAGTGCCATCTTTTCGTTGAGCGCGACACACCTTGCGCCGAATTCGCCGTGTCGAGACGCCGGCTTCGCGGCGGCGGGCGTCAGCCCGTTCGATCTCGACGGCACGCCCCGCGTCGTCGGCCTCGCCGTGGATATCGGGGCGGACGAGGTTCCGGACATCGGCTTCCCGGGCACCGCCGACGACCTGGCCCTCTTCGCCTGGACGAACGGAGTCGGAGATCCGCTGGCGCCGGTCCGCCCTCTCGGGGCGGGCGACCTCGCGATGTTTCGTTTCGTCTCTCCCGCCGGCAGCCTGACGGGGACGTCTCCGTTGATCGCCGCGCAATTCTTCCCGGACTGGCTTCCGCCGACGGCACCGGTGATCGCGGGCGTATGGTTGGATGCGGGCGCGTTCGTGGTCTTTGGCGCCTCGACGGGGGCGCCGTTCCTCGGCCTGCCGGTCGACGGCATCGACGGGATGTGGAGCGTCCCTCCCGGCCTCGACGGGCTTCGTCTCCGCGTGCAGGGGTTCGCTACGACCTCGCTGGCGGCGAACGGTTTGTTCGCCGCGACCAACGCCGTCGAGTTCGACCTCTGAGAGGGTGCGCGACCTGACGCCGACGGTGAAGGGCCGGCGCCGTCGACTGACGCCGGGCGCAAGCCGTCGCAGATGGCCGCGTGGCCGGGGGCCACAGACTTACGCCGCCTAAACAGACGACCGAAACATCTTCTGCAGCGCCTCGTTCGTCGACGGCAAGTCGAAGTGCTCGGGGTCGTAGTCGGCGCCGCATTCGAGCGTGTCTTCGCGGTCCTCCGGCGGCGTGTCGGCGAGGTCTTCGAGCAGGTCCGCGTAGCCGTGGACGCCGCCGCAGTCTTCCGGCGGACCGTTCCGCTCGCCCGCGAGGCACCTCGGCGGGTGGTAGCCCTCGACCACGGCGGCGGCGCGCACGTCGACCTCCCAGTTGTCTCCGAAGTCGTAGTTGTAGAGGAGCGCGTCGCCCTTCTTCTTGAAGACGGCGCTTAGGGGCGTGCGCGCCGAGTCGATCACCGGACGGATCGGCAGGTCGTCCGGGGACGGCGGCGCGTAGACGACGCGGCCTTTGGCGCCGCGGAACTCATGGAGATGGCTGTCGTCCCAACCGAAGAGCAGCTGAAGGGCGCTGTGAAGGTCCGAGACGCGGAGGTTGCCGGGGAGCCGGAAGCGCCGCCAGATGCGCGGCTCGATCGAACGGACCGTCGCTTCGAACTCGATGGTGACTTGCGGCGCGTCGGGCATGGCTCGGAGGTTATCCGGCGGCCGGCGGCGACGGCGTCGGGCGACCCCCGGGCGCGTTCGGCGGCGCCGCGTCGATCCGCAAACGTCCACGGCTGCCGCCCGAGGCGGGTTCGAACGTGCGGCGCCGCCGGCGTCACACGGCCGAAATCGGGGCGACGTCGGCCTTCGAGACGGGGGCGCGGCCGACTCGGTTCAACACCTGGTTGAGTTTGTCGACGTCGAAGAGCGTCGGGGCCGTGATCTCGACGCCGACGGCGCGCCCGCCCGCCGTGAAGTCGACGATCAGCCCGTCGCCGAAATGTTCGGAGCGCGTTGGACGCTCAACGGGGCGGCCCGGCAAGCGGAGATAAGCCGCCACCGCGCGTCCGGAACGGTACGTCACTTCGAGGTAGAGGGGCTTCATCGGCGGTCCTGCCGGAGAACCAGGCGGCGCGGCGATCTCCGCAGTCGCGGCGCAGGGTATCTGCACTCACCGAAAGCTTGGAAGCGGCGGAACGGCACGAGTCCCGTCTCGGGATCCTCGACGCGGTCCAAGAGGCCGGGCGCCCACGGCCGGCCAAGTGGGGAGCGGGGCGCGCGGCGTCGGGCATGATGACGACGTGAAGCAAGGCGCGTCACAAGGGAGCGGTCGGCTCGCAGGCTCGGCGATCCTTGTACATGCGATGAGCCGAGGACGGGCGCTGGTGATCGGCGTCGTCGCCGCGGTCGTCCTGCTTGGGATCGCCATCCCGGCGCTGTTTGATCTCGAGGGCCGGCGGCGACAGGACGGCACCGTGAGGCCGTCGGGTCCGCCGGGACCGCCGCCGACGCCGCCGGTCGCGATCAAGAGTCGGCTGAAGGGGTCCGTGACCAAGCTCGAGAAGGGGCGCGTCTACGCGTTGGAGAACGGGCAGGTCTGGCGACAGACGTCGGAAGATCGGGAGGTGGAGCCTTCGACGAACCCGACGGTGTGGGTCTTCGGTCGCGAAGGAGCGTTGCAGATGCTGGTCGAAGGCGCCAGGGGGTACGTCGACGTCGAGCGCGTGGAGTGAGGCGCGCAGGACCGTCGGCCGCGACGGCTCGTTCGACGTCGGGGGTCGGTGCGGCGACGGGGGACTTCCGCAGGTAGGCCCGTGTTGCGCGGCGCGACGGCGCGCGGCAAGCGCGTTGCGGAGAGGGCGCCGATGGGACTCGTCACCTCGAGCGTTGCGTGGGCGGCGCGGCGGCTGAATCCGCTCGCTCGCGTTATCGGCGCCCTCGCCGCGGCGACCGCGATCGGCGCGGCGCAGGAACGGTGGGACGAATCGGTGACGGTTTCAGGGAGCGTGACGGAAGGAGGGAAGTCGGTCGAAGGGGCGACCGTGACGGCGACGCCGTTCTTGCGACCGCTTCTGACCGCGGAGCAGCGGCTGCGGGCGTTTCGGCCGGCGCGGACGTCGACGACGACGCGGGCGGACGGCGGGTTCTCGCTGCGGCTGCCGGAGTGGACGCTGGGCTGCGACGCGCCGGTCGCGGTGATCGCGTCGAGCGCGGACGGGTCGTTCTCGGGAGAACTCCACGGCGAATACGTCGATCCGCGGCGGCGCGAGACGCATCGCGGGTTGACGCCTTCGATCAGGAAAGAGGCCTCAGTCCGCATCCGGCTCGTCGACCAGGAGACCGGGCGACCGCTCGGCGGCGTGAGAGTCGCCGCGCTCGTGTGCATTCCGCCGACGCTCAAGATTCCGCGCGGCGCCGGCGGGTACTGCCAGTGGGACAACCTCGTCGTCGGGGTGATCGGAAGGACCGACGCGGACGGGTGGATCGCGCGCGACGCCGGGA
>DASPNK010000226.1:0-6959 GCA_035626575.1 Planctomycetota bacterium
GATTCGCCGCGCTCGAGCCGCGCGAGGATCTCCGGCCACGGCGCGAGGTCGACCGAACGCGCCAGCTTGAGCAACGCCGTCTCCAGCTGGAGCCGGCCGTGGCCGCCGAGCTTGATCTCGCGGACGACGTTCAACAGGAGCCTGAGTGCGAAGAGGAGGCGATCGAGGTCGAAGCGCGCGCGCACGCGGTCGACCAGCGACGCGCGCCGCCCGCCCGCGCCCGGCGGAAGCTCGCGGACGGTCGCGGCCATGGCGTCGCGCAGAGCCTCGAGCAGCTGCTCCAGCAGATCTTCGGCGTCGCGGCCGGCCGAGAACGCCTCGTCGAGGGCGCCGAGCGTCGCGCGCGGGTCGCCGGCGCCGACCGCGTCGATCAGCGCGCCGAGACGCTCGACGTCGACCGAGCCGAGCGCGAGGTCGAGGTCGGCGAGCGTGAGCTTCGAACCAGAGTATGCGACGGCCTGGTCGAGGAGGCCCATCGTGTCGCGGAGACCGCCTTCGGCCTTGCGCGCGATCTCCTCGAAGACGCCGGGCTCGGCCTCCAGCCCTTCGCGCTCCGCCACGTAGCGGAGCCGTTCGACGAGATCGTCGGCGGTGATGCGGCGGAAGTCGTACCGCTGGCAACGGGAGACGATGGTCTCCGGAACCTCCGCGGATTCGGTCGTGGCGAAGATGAACTTGACGTGCGGCGGCGGCTCCTCGAGCGTCTTCAACAGCGCGTTGAAGGCCGGCGTCGTGAGCATGTGCACTTCGTCGATGATGTAGATCTTGAAGCGCGCCCGCGCCGGCAGGAACGACACGTTGTCGCGGATGCGGCGGATTTCGTCGATGCCGCGGTTGCTGGCGCCGTCGATCTCGAGGACGTCGAGGTCTTCGCCCACCGAGACGGCCCGGCAGATCTCGCAGACGTTGCAGGGATCGCCGTCCTTCGCGTTCGGGCAATCCAGCGCCTTGGCGAGGATGCGCGCCGTCGAGGTCTTGCCCGTGCCGCGGCTGCCCGTGAAGAGGAAGGCGTTGGCCACGCGCCCTTCCCGCAGGGAGTTCCGCAGCGTGACGGCCACGTGGCCCTGGCCGACGAGGTCGCCGAACGTCTGCGGGCGGTACTTGAGCGCGAAGGGTTGGTAGCTCACGGGTCGTCGGGCGCCGTCCGATCGAAATCGAGCGGGGCGTCGAGGACTCCCCGGCCATGCGGCCCACGGCATACGGTCGGCCGGGTGAAGGCTGCTCCAATCACGGCCTGACCTGGTTGACCCGGCGACCGTCCCATGGAACACGACCGGGAAGTCCTCGACGCCCCGCGGGCGGCGCGAGACGCCATCATATGCGCGACGCCTCCCGACTTCACGCCGGGACGCGCGCGCGACGCGAGGCCGGCGCGCGTTCGGCGCGCGGCCTCGAGCGGAGAGGGCGGGATTCGAACCCGCGGTACGGTTTCCCGTACACACGCTTTCCAAGCGTGCTCATTCGACCGCTCTGACACCTCTCCCGGCGGGCACGGGCCCTCGAGGATCGTCGCAGGCGCGACGCCCGAAGGCGTCGCGCCGCGTCTCCCCTCGCGGGGAGCTCCGAGCGGAGAGGTAGGGATTCGAACCCTAGGTACCGTTGCCGGCACACCGGTTTTCGAAACCGGCCCGTTCGACCACTCCGGCACCTCTCCGGAGAACGAAGGCGCGAAACTATCCCCCGTCGCGGGGCTCTTCAACGCGCGCGCGGAGCCTGGCGAAGAATCGTCGCAGCAACTCGCCGCACTCCTCGGCGCGCGTCCCGCCCGACAGCTCGACGCGATGGTTGAGCCGCGGTTCGCGGACGAGGTCGTAGAGCGAGCCGCACGCGCCGGCCTTGGGGTCCGTCGCGCCGAATACGAGCCGCGGCACGCGCGCGAGCACGATCGCGCCCGCGCACATCGTGCAGGGCTCGAGCGTGACGTAGAGCGTGCAGCCGTCGAGGCGCCACGACTCCAGCTCCGCCGACGCCTGCGTGAGCGCGATCATCTCCGCGTGCGCCGTCGGGTCCTTGAGCAGCTCGCGCCGGTTGCGGCCGCGCCCGATCACGCGGTCGTCCTTGACCACGACGCAGCCGACCGGCACGTCGCCGGTCGCTTCGGCGGCGGCCGCCTCGGCGAGCGCGAGGCCCATGAAGCGCGCGTCGAGCGACGCGCGGTCGGCGGCGGCGTCCACGTCAGATCTTCGGCGGCTCGGGCGGAGCGGCGGGGCCCTTCGGCGGTCGCTTGAGAAGGACTTCGCTTCCCGGCTTCAGCAGGAGGTCGCGCGTCGGGAACGGGACGGAGATGCCGGCCGTCCGCAGCGCGAGATCGAACGCGTAATTGAGGTCGCTGCGGAGCCGCCAGCCGTTCGTCGAGAGGCGCACGAAGAAGTACACCTCGAAGTTGAGCCCCGAGTCTCCGAACCCCGCGAAGATGACTTCCGGGCTCGGCGTCTTCAGCACCAGGCCGAAGCGGTCGAGCGTGTCCAGCGCGGTCTTCTTGAAGAGCTGCGTGTCGGAACCGTAGGCGATCTGAAGGGGCAGCATCCAGCGGATGGTCTTGGGCCCCGCCGACCAGTTGACGACGGACTTCGAAATGAGGTCCTTGTTGGGGATGACCACGCCCTTGTTCTCGGGCGTGATCACCGTGGTCGAGCGCATGTTGATGCGGTCGACGCGGCCGCCGAACGCGTCGACGGTGACGACGTCGCCGACTTTGATCGGCCGCTCCACCAGCAGGATGATGCCGCTGAAGAAGTTGTCGACGATCTCTTTCAGGCCGAATCCGAGGCCGACGCCCAGCGCGGCGATGAAGGCGCCGATCACCGTCGGGTCGATCCGCAGCTGTCCGCCGAGGATGACCACGCCGGAGACGCCGACCAGCAGATAGGTCACGAGCGTCGTGACCGTGTAGCGGAGGCCGAAGTCGAAGCCGGTGCGCGGCAGCACGTGGAAGCGCAGGAGGTCGCGGGTCCAGCGCACGACGTAGAACGCGAGCACGGTGGTGAAGATCGCCGCCATGACGTCCGCCCACGTGAGCGGCGTCGCTCCCGTAGGAGCCGCGGCCGCCGCCTCGACGGGTCGCGTCTCCGCGCCGGGCTCGACGCCGCGCGCCGCGCCGACCGCCGCCGCGAGCCGCCCGGCGCCCCAGATCGGCCGTCGGAATACGGCCTCGTAGCCCGCCCCGGTGAGGCCCCACATGTCGAGGACGAACCAGGCGACCGGAACGAGCACCGCCAGCTTGACGACGCCGCGCCGCATGCGGTCGGCGACCCAGGCGCGCCCTTCCGCGACCCACTTCTCCTCCTCGCCGATCGGATCCGCCGTCGGCGGAGGGACGCGCGGCTCGTCGCGCGTCACCCACGACTTCAGCCGGCGGTACGCGATCGACGCGCCGACGAGCCACGCCGCGGTCTCGAGGATGCGGCCGAGGAAGTACGCCGACGCGGCGACGTACCCGAGCGACCGGAGAACGATGAGGAAGATGATCGCGCCGACGGTGACCGGATAGCCGACGATCAGCGCGGTGCGGAATCGCGTCGCCAGCGGCGAATCCTTCCGCGCCGCCGAAAGGAAGCGCCGCGGCCGGAGCGCGGTGACCAGCACCACGGCGTACGACGACAGCGAGTGCAGGAGCCACAGCAGCGAGACGAAGCCCGGATTGACTTCGCGGTAACCGGCGACGGTCAGCAGCAGCGCCGCGGGCACGAAGATCGCCGCGACGATCAGGAGCCGCCGGAGGCACTCGTACAGCACGCCTTCGAGCACGGCGTTGAAGGCGAAGGGACGCTTGGCGCGGGGCTCGCGGCCGAACGTCACGTCGATCAGCACCCGGAGCGTCCGGATCGCGAACGGCGCGCCGAGCAGCACGGCGAGCAGCTGGACGTCCTCCGCCGGCGCCCCGGCGATCGCCGGCAGGCCCACCGCGCAGAACGCGAGGAGGCCGGTCCACACCGTCTTCCGCAGCAGGACCGCCCCGACGTGGACGAAATACGCGAGCCACACCCGCGGCCCGGTCCAGTCTTCGAGGAGCTTCGCCGTGCGCGGCAGCGCGCGGGCGGCGAAGACCAGCAGCAGCACCGCGCCCGCCAGCGCGCCGCCGACCAGCGCGAGGCGCCCCCACGCCCGGCTCTTCGCGGTGTCGACCCAATACGCCGTGAGGCGCGACAGGGCGCCGAGCGCGCGGCCGCGCACCCACTCCGGCGCCGCGCGGGCGTCCCGGACGGCGCGCTCGACCGACTCGAGGGAGATCTGCGCGCCCTCGCGCGTCCAGCGGAGGGCGAGCTGCAGCCGCACGAGGTTCCGCTCGCGAAGCTCGACGGTCGTCGCGAGCGACTCGACCGCGGCCTTGAGCTGGGCGTCCAGGCGCGCGACGTCTTCGCGGCGCCCCGAGGTCGCCGTCCGAAGCGCCGCCACAAGCTCGCTCCACCGCTGTTCGCTCGCCGCTTCGGCTTCGTACCAGGCGTTGGTGACGAACGTCTCCGGGAGCGGAGCGTCGCGTCGCGCGTCGCTCGCCGCGGCGACCAGCGCCTCCCCGCTCTCCCGGCGCACGACGCGGTTCCATTCGCGGACGCGTCGCTGGTCGGCCCGCGCCTGCTCCATGAGCGCCAGCGCGCGCTCGAGGCGCTCGCGATGCACCGCGACGAGCGATTCGACGGTCGGCGCCTCGGCGGTCAGCAGCTCGTCGACCTCGATACGCTCCGCGTCGACGTCGTCCAGCTCTCGTCGATCCTCCTGCGCTTCCGACGCGAGGTAGCGGATTTCGCCGACGTCGCCGGCGCGGCCTTTCCACAGCTCGAGGGCGCGCGTGACCTCGGTTCGCGAAACTCCGAGTTCGGCGAGACGCCGGCGCATCCGCCAGTAAGGCTTCGCCCACTCGGCCGCGACCTCGATGATGCGGTCGATCTCGGTGACTTCGTTCCGCGCGCGCTCGTAGCGGGCGGCGATCGCTTCGTCGAGAAGGCGGTCGATCTCCTTGAGGCGCGCCTCGTCGGTGCGGATGCGGACGTCCTCCGCGGCGATCCGCGTCTCGGCGAGCGCGACGCGGTCGTCCAGCAGGCCGCCGGCGAGGCGCCGTTGCCGCGCGAGGCGCGATTCGGCCTCCGCCGCGCGAAGACGCGCGAGCTGCGCCTGCTCGCGCCGCGCCAGCACCGCGCCTTCGTCGAGACCCGCCGCGAGGTAGTCGCGCGCGTCCGCCTCGAAGTCCTCCGCGTCGGCGAGGTGGCGCTGAAGCTCGGCTTCGGTCGCGGTGATCGCCGACGGGACGCTTTCCTTCTCGTTGCGCGCGGCCTCCAGCGCCCGGACCGCCGCTTCGCGCGCGGCGCGCGCTTCCTTCGCGTCGGCTTCGGCGCGCTCCCGTTCCGCTTTCAGGCGCGGTTCGGCGTCGGGCGCGCGCGGATCGGGCAGGCCGACGCGGCGGCGCTCGGCCTCGCGCAGGTCGTCGAGGCGCTTCTGCTCGTCGACGCGCGCGCGGGCCGACTCGGCGGACTCCGCCGCCTCTTCGGCGGCGCGACGGCGCTCGACGCCGAGCCGCTGGAGCGCCTCCAGCTGCTCTTCGAGGATCGCCGCCCGCTGGGCCGCGTAGGAGGCGCGGTCGTCGCCGAGCCGCGCCCGCTCCGCCTCGACGAACTCGCGGACGCGGCGGATGCGCTCCTCGACGTCGGCCGCGTTGACGGGGACGGGCCGGCTTTCCGGCCCGGGGAGGACGGGTCTCGTGTCCTGGGCGCGGAGCGTCGACGCCGTCGCGAGAAGGAGCGGGAGGAGATGTCGCGCGCGGACGGGCATCGTCGGACGCCGTTGTATGCGACGGGGGGCGGCCCGAAAACCGCGCTGCTACCCTCGATCGCCCCTACGGGCCGCTCCGCGATGTCGGTTCTCGAAAAACTCCTGATTCCGATCTTCCTGATCGTGCTGATCGGGGCGCTCGTCCTCGAGACCGCGCCGGCGTCGTCGGTGCGCACGTTCGGACTGTGGTTCGGCGCGAGCCTCGTGACGCTGCTGCTCGCGGGCTTCGTCGCGCGCTACCTGCAGAAGCGCTCGCGGCCGCCCCGCGACTGACGTTCGTCAGACGTCGAAGCCGCAGGCGCCGGAGTCGCCCGCTCCGGCGGCGGCGTCGTCCGATTCGATCTCGGCGAACACCGCGGCCGAGGTCCGGCGCACGCGTTCAGGGTCGCGCAGGCGGTTCAACGTCGCGACGTGCGCGGCGCGCCGCGCGGGATCCGGCTCGCCGAGCAGCGCGCGCGCCGCGGCGACGAAGGCGCCCGCTTCTTCCGCCGTCGTCCGCGACGAAGCGACGCGCGCCAGGAAGTCGGCCGCCTCCGGGTCGGCGTCGACGATCGGGCGCAACCTCTCCGCGACCTCGCGGGCGTAGTCGGGCGTCGCCTCCTCCACGCCGTGGACGAGGCCGAGCTCGGGGGCGGGCTCGTCGAGGATCGCCGCGAGCAGATAGAGGTTCCCGAAGAGCGCCAGCCGCGCACGCGCGATCGCCTCGACGGGATCGCCTGCGCGGCGCGCCGCCCAGGACGCGACGAGGTGCTCGTCGGGCAGGGCGTCGTCGGCGGGCGCGGCGGCGGCGAGCGCGGCGGGCGCGTCGCCGAGGAGGAGCCGCACCTCGGCGAGCGGCGGGCGCACGCCGAAGGGATCGGTCGGGTCGGCGCCCAGCGCTCGGTCGAAGAGGCGCGCCGCGCCGTCGAAGTCCCCCGCCGCGTGGGCGACGCGCCCGCGGCCGGCGAGCGCCTCCAGCGCGACGGCGCGCGACGATCCCGCTTTGCGTTCGGCGGCTTCGTAGCTGCGCCGCGCTTCGAGCAGATCGCCGAACCGGAGATTGAGGTCGCCGAGCGCGAGGTACCCGTCGGGCCTCTCCGGCGCGAGGCGCACGGCTTCGCCCGCGAGGGCGAGCGCCGTCTTCAGATCTCCGTGGAGCGCCGTCTCCTGCGCTTCGAGCAGACGCGCTTCGATCTCGCCCTCTTCGGGCGGCGCCG
>DASPNK010000227.1:0-2988 GCA_035626575.1 Planctomycetota bacterium
GCCGCGCGCGGCGGCGGCGCGCGTCGCCTGGCCGCCGGGGCGCGTCGTGCTGCTCGCGCTGAAGGACGAGCGCCGCCTCGAGGCGCTGGCCGGTCCGCGCGGCGCCGCCGATGCGCGCCTCAGTCCCCTCGCCGCGTTCCCGATACTCGGCGCGAGCGGCGGCCCCGGCCCGAAGACGCGCGCCGGCGATCGGCAGGTGCCCGAAGGCTTCTACGCCTGCGAGGGCCTCAACCCGAACAGCATCCGCCGCGTGAGCCTGCGGGTCGGCTATCCGAACGCGGAGGACCGGGCCGACGGCGCGCGCCGCGGCGTCGCCGATCTCGGAGGCGACATCATGATCCACGGCGGCGACGATTCCATCGGATGTCTCGCCGTCGGCGATCGCGCCGCGGAGGACCTGTTCGTCCTGGCCGCCGACGTCGGCCTGAACGCCGTGGAGATCGTCATCGCGCCCTGCGACCTCCGCACGCGCCCGACGCCGGCGGTTCCCGTCGACGCGCCGCCGCGCACCGCCGACCTCTGGCGTCGGCTCAAGGCGCGGCTCGCCGCCTTCGCTCCGGCCCGCGCCTGAGCGTCCGCGGCGTCAGGCCTCGCGAAGCTTCGCCGCTTCGTCCGGAGCGAGACGCGCGATGGTGAACCCTGTGACGCCGTAGACGATCGACACGAGCGGGCAGAGCCAGTTGAGGAACGCGTAGGGCGCGTAAACCGCGGCGCCGACGCCGAGCACCGTCGACATCTGCGCGCCGCAGGTGTTCCAGGGAATGAGCGCCGACGTCACCGTGCCTGAATCCTCGAGGGCGCGCGAGAGGTTCTTGGGATGGAGCCCGCGATCGAGGAAGGCGCGCCGGAACATGCGCCCCGGCACCACGATCGACATGTACTGGTCCGACGCGAGGACGTTGACGCCGAAGCAGGTGAACACGACGGCGGCGATCAGCGAGCCCGTTCCGCGCACGAGCCGCAGGATGGCCGACGCGAGGGCGCCCAGCATGCCCGACCGCTCCATGACGCCGCCGAAGGCGAGCGCGCAGAAGATGAGCGCCACCGTTCCCATCATCCCCTTCATGCCGCCTTTGCCGTCGACGAGGCCGATCACGCGCTCCTGCGCGACGGTCGCCGCCGCCTCGGAGAGGTCCGACGGCGCGGCGAGCGTCGCGGGCGCGACGGATCCGTTGAAGCTCGCCGCGAGGTAGTCGTCGACGCTTTTCAGGTAGCCCGCGAGGCCGGGGGGCAGCTTCTTCAGCACCACGTCCACGCCCTCGGCGGGATCGAGCGGCGCCGGGCCGCCGGTCGCGACGCCGAGCGCCGCCGCGGCGGCGGTCCCGGCGAGCAGCGCGGGGATCGCGCCGACGCGACGGAGGATGAGCAGCAGGACCAGCGCGGGAGGCGCGAGCAGCACGAGCGTCTGCGGGAAGTTCGCCTCGAGCGTGCGGCGGACCGCGTCGGCGCCGGCCAGCGCGTCGGCGGCGCCGTCGTGCTTCCCGCCGAGGAAGGCGTATCCCGCCAGAGCGAGGACGAGCGCGGGCGTGACCGTCCAGAACATGTGCCGGACGTGCTCCAGCAGCGTCGCGCCGGCCATGGCGGGAGCGAGGTTCGTCGTGTCGGAGAGCGGCGACATCTTGTCGCCGAAGTACGCGCCCGAAACGACGGCGCCCGCGGCCATTCCGGGATCCACGCCGAGCGCGCCGCCGACGTGCACCAGCGCGACGCCGACCGTGCCCGCCGTGGTCCACGAGCTGCCCGTCGCCGAGGAGATGACGCAGCAGACGACGCAGGCGGTGAGCAGGAACCAGGCCGGCGAGATGAGCTTGAGGCCGAGCACCACCATGAGCGGCACGACGCCCGCTTTCACCCACACGGCGATCAGCATGCCGACGGTCATCAGGATGAAACACGCCTGCAGCGTCGACGCCACGGCTTTGACGACCCCGTCCTCGAGGTCCGCCCACGGTCGCTTCAGCACCGTCTTCGCGAGCACCGCGGCGAAGGCCGCGGCCGCGAGGAGCACGACCTGGTTGTCCGCCGATTCGAACACCAGCACGTTGAGCGCGAGCAGCCCCACCAGCGCGAGCACCGGCAGCAGCGAGATCGCGACGGACGGCGTGCGGGGCGCCGGCGCCGCGGCGGGCGAGCGGTTCATCAGAGCCTTTCTCCGGGCGAAGGCGGGAGTGTAGCGGACCCGCGCGCGCCGCCGCGGAGGGCCGTCAGCGTCGCGGGCGCTTCGCGCCGGGGCGGCGACCGCCCTTCGCGGGCCCGCGCTTGCCGCCGGGGCGCGACGGCGCGCGCTTCGACGGCGCGCGTCGCGTCGGAGTCCGCGGCGGCCGCGCCGCGCCGACGACGTCGTCGTCGTCGAAGCCCGGCGGCGGGGCGTCGGCCTCAGGCGGCTTCTCGCGCCAGAGGACGAAGCAGCGGCCGACCGTCTGGACGACCGTCGCTCCGGTCGCCGTCGCGAGCGCCTGCGCCGCGTCTTCGGCGGCTTCAGGCGCCGCGCGGCCGCACTGCAGCTTGATGAGCTCCGCGCGGCGGAAGGCGGCCTCCAGCGCGGCGGCGACGCCCGGTGTGACGCCTTCGGCGCCCACGCGCACGGTCGGCGAGAGTCGATGGGCTTCGGCGCGGAGGGCCTTGAGGCGGGGCTTGTCGAGCATGGCGCTTTCCGCGGCGCGTCGGCGCGCCGTCAGGTCACCACGGTACGACCGTTCGGTCGCGAACGAAGACGCCGGAGAGGCTCGCGGGCGCGTCGAGCGCCAGCCACGCCAGATCCTCGGCGGCCTGCTCCGGCGCCTTCGGCGCGTCGGGCCCGCCCATGGCGGTGCGGACCCATCCGGGGCACGCCGCGTTCACCGACACCTTCGCCGGCTTCCCCGCGAGCGCGAGCTTCACGGTCAGGGCGTTCAGCGCAGCCTTGGAGACGGCGTACGCGGGCGCCCAACCCGAAGCGGGCTCGATCTCCCCCGCCGCGCTGCTCACGTTGACGACCCGCGCCTCCCC
>DASPNK010000228.1:0-3223 GCA_035626575.1 Planctomycetota bacterium
ATGAACGTCGGCGTCTCGACGGCGCCGTGCTCCGTGCGGAAGCGCGCCCGACGCGCGAAGCCGTCGCTCGCGATCAGCTCGAACCGGATGTCCTTGCGCGGCATGAAGCGGTCGACGATATCAGCGCGGCCCGTGCGGGGCCGACGTGAATCCGGCGGCCGCGCGGTTCGTCGGCGTCAGGAAACCGCCAGCTCGAACGCGCCGCCCTGGCCGCCGCCGACGCACAACGAGACGAGGGCGCGCTCGGCGTTGCGGCGGCGGAGCTCGAGGAGCGACGTGAGGATCAGGCGTGCGCCGGAGGCGCCGACCGGGTGGCCGAGCGCGATCGCGCCGCCGTTCACGTTGAGGCGGTCGGTCGGGATCGGGCCGAGCGGGCGGCCGCGGCCGAGCTCCTCGCGGCACCACTCGGCGTCGGACGCGGCGCGCAGGCAGGCGAGGACCTGCGCGGCGAACGCTTCGTTGATTTCGACGAGGTCGATGCGCGACCAGGGAACCTCGGCGCCGTCGTAGAGGCGGTCGATCGCGTACGCCGGACCGAGGCCCATGCGCTCCGGCTCGAGCGCGGCGTAGGCGAACCGCTCGACGTAACCGAGCGGCGCGAGCCCGAACGCGCGACCGGCGGCGTCGTCGCCGACGAGGAGCGCGACCGCGCCGTCGGTGACCTGGCTGGAGTTGCCGGCGGTCACCGTGCCGTGCGACCGCTCGAATACCGGCTTGAGGCGGGCGAGACGCTCCGGCGTCGATTCCGTCCGCACGCCTTCGTCGTCGCGGAGGTGCGCCGTCGCCGACACCACGTCGCACGTCTCTTCGCGGAGCTTCTCACGCGCCGCGAGCGCCCGTCGGTGCGACTCGGCGGCGAAGGCGTCCTGCTCCTCCCGGGTCACGTTCCACTCGCGCGCCAGAAGCTCCGCGGTCTGGCCCATGCCGAGGCCCGCGACGGGATCGCGCAGACCTTCGAGCAGGGCGACGCGCGGCTTGAGCATCGTCGGCCGCCAGCGGGACAGCGCCCTGAGGCGCGCCGCCGCGGTCTTCGCGCGCGACAGCCGCTCGAAGAACGCGCGCGCCGCGTCCCCGTACTCGAGCGGGTAGTTCGACATCGACTCGACGCCGACGCTGATCCAGAGCCGCCCGCGCCGCGCGGCGAGCTGGTCCGCCGCCTGCGACACCGCCTCGAAGCCCGACGCGCAGTTGCGGTGTACGGTCCACGCCGGCACGCGGTGCGGCACGCCCGCCAGAAGCGCCGCGACGCGCGCCACGTTGGCGGCGCGGGCGCCCTGACCGACGTTGCCGACCACGACGCCGTCGAGCGCCGCCGCGTCGACGCCCGTGCGGAGGATCAGCTCGCGGATCGCGAGCGCGGCGAGGTCTTCGGCGTAGAGATCGCGCAACGCGCCGCCCGCCTTCCCGAACGGCGTCCTCACGCCTGCGAATACGGCGAGACGGCTCATGACGCGCCTCCTTCGCGACGCTCGGCGTCGCGCAGCGGGCCGCCGCGCCACGCCGGATAGCCGATGCCGAAGACGGCGCCGAGATCGACCTCGTCCGCCGTGGGCACGAGGCCGTCGGCGAGCGCGGCCCGCGCCTCGGCGATCATCACGTCCACGAGGCGCCGCGCGAGCGAGCCCGCCGGATGCGGCCCCGCGGCCGACGTGCTCGGCACGCCGAGGCGCTCGCGGTTCGGCGCCGTCTTTTTGCCGTCGACCCAGACGTAGAACCCGCGTCCGGTCTTCCGGCCGAGCTCCTTCGCGTCGGCGAGGCGTCGCACCAGCGGATGCACGCCGCCCCGGCCCCGCGCGCCGAGGTGCTCACCCACGTCGCGCAGCACGTCGAGCCCGACGGTGTCCATGAGCGTGAACGGCCCCATCGGGAACCCGTACGCCTCGACGTCGCCGTCGATCGCTTCGATCGGCGTCCCGGCCTCGGCGAGATCGCAGGCGGCGGCGAAGTAGGGCGCGAGCAGCCGGTTGACGAGGAACCCCGGTCCGTCGGCGGTCACCAGCGGCGTCTTGCCGAGCATCTTCACGAACTTCACGCCGCGCTCGACGACCTCGACCCCCGCGTCGGGGCCGCGCACGACCTCGACCAGCGGCATCTTCGGCGCCGGGTTGAAGAAATGCAGCCCGAGGAAGCGCTCCGGCCGATGCACCGCGCGCGCCAGCTCGGCGAGGGCGAACGACGAAGTGTTGGTGGCGATCAGCGCGTCGTCGCGCATCGCCGCCGAGGCGTCGGCGAGGATGCGGTCCTTGAGGTCGCGCCGCTCGGGCGCCGCTTCGATGACGAGATCGACGCCGCGCAGGCCGTCGAGCGACGTCGAGAACGTGCACGCCGCGAGACGCTTCCGGGCTTCGTGCGCGGGCAGCTCGCGGCGCTCGGCGAGCTTCTTCAGTTCGGCGGCGATTCCCGCGCGGGCGCGCACCAGCGAACCGGGGACGACGTCGATCACGCGCGTCGCGAAGCCGCGCGCCGCGCAGACCTGCGCGATGCCGGCGCCCATGACGCCGGCGCCGATCACCGCCACCTCGCGCAGCGGCGCCGCCGCGTCGGCCGCGGCGTAGATCGGCGGGCGCGAGCCGTCGCGCGTCATCCGGAAAATGCGGATCAGCTCCCGCGCGACGGGGCCGAACAGAAGCTCGACGACCGCGCGCCGCTCCGCGGCGAAGCCCTCGGCCGCCGGCTTCCCGTGCTGCGCTTCGACGACCTCCAGAGCCGCCGCCGGCGCCGGGTAGAAGCCTTTGGTCTCGGCGAGGATCTTTTCGCGGGCCTTCTTCGCCACGAGGTCGCGCCCCAGTTCGACCGCACCGAGCAGGCGATGACCCAGCGCCGGCTTCGGCCGCGGAGGCGCGCCGCCCGCCGCCATCTCGGCGATCAGCCGCAGCCCTTCGCGCTCGAGGTGCTCCCTGGGAACGACGCTGTCGACGAGGCCGATCCGCCGCGCGCGCCACGCGTTGAGCACGCGGCCGCCGGTGATGATCTCGACGGCCGGCACGAACCCGATCAGCCGCGGCAGTCGCATGGATCCGCCCCACGCCGGAAGGATGCCGAGTTTCGTTTCGGGGAGGCCGATGCGGGCGTTCTCCGTCGCCACCCGGGCGCGGCACGCCAGCGCCAGTTCGCACCCGCCGCCTGCGGCGGTCCCCTGCACGAGCGCGACCGTCGGCGCCGCGAGCCGCGCCAGGCGGTCGAAGGCCTGCTGGCCGCGGACGACGGCGCGCTCCGCGTCGTC
>DASPNK010000229.1:0-3409 GCA_035626575.1 Planctomycetota bacterium
GGCCCTCTCGCGTCCCCGTGCTCGATCCCTGTCCTGCTCATCGCGCTCTCCACGCCCGGTTCCCGACCGGGCCTCGGAGAGGCCGCGCTACGCCGTCCGCTTCGCCTTCAGCTCAGTGCCATCTTTTCGTTGAGCGCGACAATATACGGCGTCAACTACTTTCGAGACCTTTCCCTTTCCCGATGCGGACGAGTCAGGTAGATCGCGTGTCGCAGAATCCGCCCGCAATCTAAACTCGCTTCGCGAGGCGTGGCTGAACCCTCCCGGCGCCTCCGAGGGCGAATTGAAGAAGCGTACGCTGACCGCCCTCTACAACGCGAAGCCCACCTGGCTCGAGAACGCCCACGCGGACCTCGACGCAGCCGTTTCCGCTGCGTACGGGTGGAAGCCCGACGTGGATGAGGACACGTTCCTCGCGGAACTTCTGGCGCTGAACCTCGCGCGCGAGCCTGCGTGATCATGATGGCGCGGAGGTCCGATTTCCGGGCGAATCGGACGGCCTGCTTGCACCGGGCACACGCCTCGTGAAATGGGCGGGCGTCACAAGTAGTGCCGCAATCGGCATGAAGCCGGCGACGAGAGCCGCAACGCGGTGCTCTCGCCGCTGGAGTATCTTGGCGGCGATGGTGCCGTAACGTCCTGCGAACTTATCTGCCGCAGCAGTCGCAGCGAGATTCGGCGTATGGCCCGGTGTTGACGCGCTTCAGCGCTTCGTCCAAATCGCGAGCCGTTTTATCCATCCCTCCTGGTCGCTGTGATTCGTGAATTGCCTCAAGCAATTCGCGGCGGTCCGCATCGGACAGGCTTCTGTATCCTCTGAAGACACGTGCTACTCTCGGGTTCATAGGTGCTCCTAGTAATTGCCGCAACTATCGCAATCGGCGGGCGTCAATGAAGATGGAGTTTTGCCGCAAGTGCCGCAGGCATGTCTGAAGTTGTAGAGGGTTTCGCGGTGGGCTCGCCGTCGTTCCTTTGTATGGATGACGCGCTTTTCGTCCTCCATTGATTGAGTATCGCACTGCGCCTTGAGCACCGCGTAGCGGGAATTGAATGCCTCATCGGTTAGGGCTTGGCGCTTTGAAAACTCGCGAAGCTCTTGCGCCAGCCTGTCGTTGGTGGCCTTGGATGTGACCGCGTGCGCATACTCAGAGTCCCAGTGCTGGACTAAGGACAGAAGCGAGAGGATTGACTGCGCCAAGCCTAATACGCTAGCTGACCACAGCACGTAAGGCCATAACGGTGATGTTGGACCGACGATGCTGACCGCAAAGCCGACTAAGATCGGTACGCCAAGACCAAGAACCGTGACGCAAGCGAGACGGGTCTTCAGTTTCTTGGCTTGACGCTCGAAGATCCGCGCGGTGCCAAAGCACTGCATCGCGGCAATACGTATCTCGCCCAAGACTTCGCGTCTCTCGTTCGACATTGTCCGAGAGTCGCCGTCGGCACTCACTGGACACCTCTTGCGATGTGCATCACGAAAGATTGGGAAGTAGAGCGGGGCGATCTCGACGCATCAAACGGTCGCAACGGCCGCGATCTTCGCCAACCGCGCCCTGAGGTCCGCCACCTCGCGCTCGAGCCCCCCCACGTGGTCGACGATCGACTGGAAGCCGTTCGCCCCTGCACCGCCGCGAGGACGACCAAGCCGGGCGGCACCGCCCGCCGCGACCTTGTTCTTCGACCCCTTCGGCCGCCCCGGGCCGCGACGAACTCCACCGCGCGCCGCCTTACCCTTTTTCGCCATGCCGAGCGCGAGCCGCGCGCGGCCGAAGACGATCGGGGCCATCTTGAGTCCCTTGTCCTTCGCCGCTGCTGCGATCTCGGCGTACTCGACGTTCGGGTTCGCCCGCAGGCGGTCGACGGCGAGCTGCATGGACGGGCTCTTGTAGGTCTGAGCGGCTTTCGGCATCGAGGTCGTCCCTTCGCGGAATAGGCGGATGGTAGGGATCGACCGGAGCCTGTCAATGGTGGAGTGTCCTGTAGCCGCGCACCGCGTCAGATACGGGTTAAGCGTCGATCGCGCGCCGGACCCTCACGTCGGTCGCCTTCGCGTAGACGATTGTCGACGCGATCGACCGGTGCCTCAGCGCGGCCTGCACGAGCGCCAGATCCCCGGTCTTCGCCAGCAACCCCGTCGCGAACGTGTGCCGGAGCGTGTGCAGCGACCCCGGGATGCCAAGGGCCGCGAACCGCCGCGCCGCCTGGCGGGCCGTCAACCGCGTCCCGCGCTCTGTCGTGAACAGCGGCCCGTCGCGCCGTTCCCCGATGAATCGCCGCAGCCGCAGCACGAGGTCGCTCGACAGGAACACCGTGTCCGGCCGATCGCCCTTCGCCGTCCGCACCGCGAGCTCGCCGCGGTCGAGATCCACGTCGCCCACGTCGACCCCCAGCGCCGACCCGATGCGCAGTCCGGCGCCGAGGAGCAGCCGCACCAGCATCTCGTCCCTGCGTGCCAGCGGGCCCTCGCCTGCCGCCAGCGTCGCCAGCATCCGGTCGCGGTCGGCGTCCGTCATCGCCCGCGGCGGCGGCGTCCCGGTGCGCGCCCTTCGAAGCAGCCGCGCCGGGTTCGTCGGCGTCCACCCCGCGGCGTTGGCGTAGGCGAAGAACGTCCGCAGCGACGACCGCAGGGCGTTTACTGACGTCGCCCGCTTCGGCGCCCCGTCCGGCCGGGTCCGGGCGTCGACGCCGTTCATGAACGCCGCCACCGTCGCGGGGGTGATCGCCTCGAACGGTCCGTCGACCGTCTTGGAGAACGCCCGGAGATGCCGGCCGTACTGCTTCACCGTGTGCTCGCTGCGCCCGTCGGCGCGCAGCTGGACCTCGAACGAGGCGATGGCTTCTTGGAGGTTCATGACTTGGAGGCCCGCGGCGTCGCCGTCGCGGGCGCCTTCGCGTCGGGTCAGCCCGCCGCCGAGGGGTAGGGGATCGTCGCCAGCCGCCGCTCGTCGCGCGCCCACGTCAGGGCGAGGCGGAGCACCCGCCGCGTCTTGTGGATCGTCGGCGGCGCCTTGGGGCGGCCCTTCTTGGTCTGCATCACCGCGTCCGACTTCTCGTAGGCGGCGACCCCGGCGACGGTCAGCGAGGCGGGGTCGGCGTCGGCGCCGAAGTAGGTCGCGGCGGTCTCGAAGTCGGCCATGTAGGACGCCCACGTCGACACGGCGGCGTCCTTCGCCTTGAGGTGGTCGATCCACGCGGCGCCGAGGTCGCGGAGCGTCTTGAAGCCTTCGCGCGGCGCCAGCTCTTCGGGCGTCACCTGACCGGGGAAGGCGACCGGCGTGGCGGCGGGGGCGGCGGCGACCGTCTCGACCGAGGACGCCGGGACCGAGGCGGTCGGCGCTTCCGCGGCCGGCGGCGCGTCGACCTTCTTCTTGCCGCGGCCCGCGGCGACGATCGCCTTGAACCGGGC
>DASPNK010000230.1:0-4194 GCA_035626575.1 Planctomycetota bacterium
CAGCTCTTCGCCTGGCGCCGCGAAGCGGACTCCGGCGCCGTGCACCTCCGCGTACACCGCGTGTTCCGTTCCGCGCCCGACGACGTCGCCGACGCGCTGGTGAGGCTCGTGCTGCGGCGCCTCCCGCGCGACGAGAAGCGCGCGCTCCGCCACCGCGTCAACGCCTGGTTTTCGGGGCAACGCGTGACCGTCGCTCCCGCCGCGCGACTCGCGCCTCCGCCGAGCGCCGCGCGCGGCCTGCACGTGGACCTCCGCGCCGCCTTCGAACGCATGCGCGCCGAACGCCTGCCCGACTTCGAGGTCGATCTCGCGTGGAGCGAGTCGGCGACGCGCCGCATCATGGGGCGCTTTGAGCGCGGCCATCCGCGGGCGCGGATCGTGGTGAACCGACTCCTCGACGCGCCTCTCGCGCCCGCGTGGTATCTCGACTTCCTCCTCTTCCACGAGGCGCTGCACGGCGTGCATCCGCCGCGCCCCGGCCGCGCGCGCATGATCATCCACACGGCGGAGTTCCGCCGCGACGAGCGTTCCCATCCCCACGTCGCGCGCGCCCGCGTCTTCGAGCGCTGGGCCACGGGTCGCGGCTTCAAGCACCTGATCGCCGCCGCCGTCGATCGCAAGCTCCTCCCCGTCGAGCTGCGCTGACCGCGTCGTTCGCCGAAAACCGGGATACCCGATCAAGAAGGGACGGCCGGCGGACGAAAAGGGTCGAGACAGTCCGCGCGACGCGACGGACGGATGGGAAGCGCATGGGTCGTGCGACGGGCGGCGCCGGACGGCGCGCCGGGTTCACTCTGATCGAGCTCGTGGTCGTGGTCGCCATCCTCGCGGTGCTGGCCGGCGTCCTGACGCCGATCGTCAGCAACGAGGTGGACGCCGCGCGCGTGTCGCGCGCGGAGGTGGACCTCAAGTCGGTCGAGAACGCCTTCGTGGCGTATCGGGCGAGCACCGGATATTGGCCGACCAACACCGGCGCCCCGATCACGGCGAACGCGACGGAGCCGTTGAGCGGGTTCTCGTGCCTCTACGCCGACGTGTGGACGCACAAGGGGTGGCGCGGCCCGTACCTCAACGACGGCTTCAAGTCGGGAACCGGCGCGTGGACCGTCGCGGGTCCCGCGGCCGGCGACGGACTCACCGACCCGTGGGGCCGCCCCTACCAGGTCTACTGGTTCAAAAAGGCGTCGACGATGGGCGCCGGCGGCGGCATCGTGGTCTTCTCCAAGGGGCCCGACGGCGTCACCGACACCTCCGCCGCCAACCTCGCGAAGGGCGTCGCGACGGACGACGACGTCGTCCGCGTCGTCACCCGCAAGCTCTGATCCGCAGGCCGGACGGCGAGTCGTCCGCACCATGACCGTCGGCGCGCCTCCGAAGCAGGGCTTCGGCTTCCTCGGCGAGATCCTCGTCCGCCACGGCGTGCTGTCGGCGGAGCGGCTCGCCGCGGCGTTGCTGGAGCAGAAGGGCCGCGGCGGACGCCTCGGCCAGGTGCTCGTCGACGCCGGCTTCTGCACCGACGAGCAGATCGCGCGCGCCCTCGCTGCGCAGTTCCGACTGCCGTTCGCCGCGGTCGCGCCGGCGGAGCTGGACCTCGCGACGGCGCGGCGTCTCGGCCTCGACTTCCTCCGGCGCCACGTCATCGCGCCGCTGACGTCGAAGGGGCGGCTTCCGCGCCTCGCCGTCGCGGACCCGCTCGACGTCGAGCCGGTCGACCGCGCGCAGGCGATGCTCGGCGGGCCTTGCGAGACCCTCGTGGCCCTGCGCCGCGACGTGCTGGCGGCCCTCGACCACGCCGCGCGCCTCGACGCCTCCGGGCCGAACCCGGCCGCGGAGGGCCGCGACGACGACGCGTCGGACCTCCTCCGGGAGATGCTCCTCAAGGCGGTGCGCGCGCGCGCCACCGACGTCCACCTCGAGCCGGAGGAACATTCCTTCCGCGTGCGGTACCGCATCGACGGCGTGCTCCGCCAGGGCGGCAGCTTCCCGAAGGAGAAGGGCCCGCTGATCGTCTCCTGCATGAAGATGCTGTCGCAGCTCGACGTCTGCGAGCATCGCCTTCCGCAGGACGGCCGGGCGCGCCTCGACGCGCCGTCGGGCCAGGTCGATCTCCGCGTGTCGACGCTGCCGACGACGTTCGGCGAGAGCTGCGTGGTCCGCCTGCTCGACCGCGCCCGAGGCGTGCCGCCTCCCTCCGAGCTGGACCTCCGGCCGCGGATCCTCGAGCCGCTGTCGGGTATCGCGCTTCGGTCGCACGGCCTCCTTCTCGTGACCGGACCCACCGGCTCCGGCAAGACCACCACGCTCTACTCGCTGCTGTCGACGATCGACGCGCTCGAGCGGAAGGTCATCACCGTCGAGGACCCTGTCGAATACCAGTTCCCCATGGTGCGGCAGGTGCAGGTGCACGCCGACGTCGGGCTCACCTTCGCCGTCGCGCTCCGGTCGATCCTGCGCCACGACCCCGAAGTGGTGCTGGTGGGCGAGATCCGCGACCGGGAGACCGCCGAGATCGCCGTGCGCGCCGCGCTGACGGGGCACCTCGTGCTTTCGACCCTGCACACCAACTCGGCGACGGGCGCGGTCGCGCGGCTGCTCGACATGGGCGTGGATCCGTTCCTCGTGACGGCGACGCTGTCCGGGGTGGTCGGCCAGCGCCTGGCGCGGCGCCTGTGCCGCGAATGCTCGACGCCGCATCCCCTGTCGCAGGCGGAACGGGACGCCCTGCCCGAGGCGGTCCGCGCCGCGCCCGACCTTCGACGCGCCCCGAAGGGGTGCGAGGTCTGCGGCGGTACCGGGTTCCTCGGCCGCATCGGCCTGCACGAACTGGTGGTTCCGGACGACGCCTTCCGCGCCGCGGTGATGCGACGCGCGTCGGAATCCGAGCTGACGGCGGCGGCGGAGGCCGCGGGTTTCCTCCCCATGTCCGTCGACGGCGCGGAGAAGACCCTCGCCGGCCTCACGACCGCGGCGGAGATCCTGCGCGTCGTGAGCTGAGCTCCGCCCGCGCGGCGCGGTCGCGGGATTCCAAGTCGTCTTCAGCCCGGCGCGCGGCCGGCCGAAGAAAAAACGGAAAGGTTCGCGAAGGAAGGGAAACGATGCCGCTGTACGCGTACGTCGCGCTGGACGCGCACGGGCGGAAGTCCTCCGGCCGCACCGAGGCGGACTCCGAGCCGGAGCTGAAGGCCCGCCTCAAACACGGCGGGTACTTCCTCGTCGAGGCGTCGCCGGAGCGCGAGGACGCCGCCGACGGCGGCGCCGCCTCGAATCTCCGGCTCGACGCGACGCGCCGATTCTTCTTTACCGAGCGCCTCGAGATCCTGGTGAAAGCCGGCGTGACCGTCGCGGACGCGTTGCGGCAGATCGCCGACGACGACCCCGACGGCCGGATGGGCGCGGTCGCCCGCGAGCTGGCGCGCGTCGTCGCCGAAGGACGACCGCTGAGCGAGGCGCTCGGGCGATGCCGGGGGGCCTTCGACGACACCTATCGCGCCGCCGTCGAAGCGGGCGAACATTCCGGCGCCCTCGACCAGGTGCTGGCGACCCTCGGGGCGAAGCTTCAGTTCCGCCAGGAGATGCGGCGCGGGATTCTCGGCGCGCTGGCGTACCCCGCGGCGCTCCTGGCGGCCGTGCTCGGTCTCTTCGCCGTCCTGCTTTTCGTCCTCGTGCCGCGCATCGTCGGCGTCTTCGACCGCGCGCGCGTCGACCCGCCGGCGATCACCGTCGCCCTCGTCGACTTCCACCGTTTCGTCGTCGACCGCGGCGCGCTTCTCGGCGCGGCCGTCGTCGCCCTGGCGCTCGCGGGAGCGGCGGCCCTCCGCATGCCGGGGCCGCGACGCGTCGCGGAAGAGGCGCTGTATCGGACGCCGGTGCTCGGCAAACTCCTCGTCCTCTCGGAGACGTCCGCCTTCGTGGGCGTCGTCGGGCTCCTGCACCGTCACGGCGTCACGCTCGCGCGCGCGCTCGAAATCGCGACCGGCGCGCTGCGCACCGCGCGGATGCGGGCCGCCGTCGGGGACATGCTGGCCGCGGTCCGGCGCGGCGAGCCTCTCGAAGAGGCGATGCGACTCACCCGCGCGTTCCCGGCTCTGGCGGTGCAGATGACGGCGGTCGGCCGCCGCTCCGGGGAGCTGGACGCCGCCTTCGACCGCGTCGAAACGTTCCTGCGGCGGGAGATTCCGCGGCTGGCGCGCCGGC
>DASPNK010000231.1:0-2352 GCA_035626575.1 Planctomycetota bacterium
GCTATGGTCGGAGCGTCACCGCGCCGGCTCGCGCGTCGCCGCCGCGACGTCCGCGCCCTACGGCGCCGCGCTTCTCGCGCTGCTGCGCTTCGTGCGGCCGACCGTGCTCGCAGGGGGCGACGACACGTACTTCCGCCGCGAGCGGCTCTCCGACCGTCGCGGGCCGGTCGCCGAAATCGTCCGCGAGGTCGCCGATCGCATCGTCGCCGTCGATCGCCGCTTCCGCGAACGGGGCACGCGGCTCGTGGTCTGCTGCACGGCGGAGAAGGACCTCGTCTGCCCCGACCTGCTGCCGCGGGGCGCCGCGACGCGGCCCGAGCTGTACGTCGCGTTGCTCGCCGAGCTGGCGCGGCGCGACGTGTTCGCCGCCGACGTCCTCGGCGCGTTGACCGCGGCGCGGCGCGAGGGCGTGCGGGTCTACGCCCGCAACGACTCGCACTGGACGTACGACGGCGTGCTGGCCGCCGCCGAGGAGATCGCGCGCGTCGCGGGCGCCCGCACCGACCCCGCGACCCGCCGCACGCGGATGACGCCGCGCGGCGTCATCGAAGACGTCGGCGACGTGCTGACCGCGGCGGGCGTCGACGTGCGCGGCGCGCCGACGTCGTCGCTCGCGCGGCGCCTCCTGGAGATGCGGCGCCCGGTCCTCAGGCTCGACCGCCTGGCCGTCGTCGACGACGCCGGCGTCGCGCTCCTCGAGGAGGGTCCGCCGGTGAACACGCGGGATTGGTGGCTCTGCGGCACCAGCTTCAGCGCCTACATCGATCCGATCCTGCCCCACGCCCTCATGCACGTGCTCCAGGCGCCGGTGCGCTACCAGGGCCTCGTGCTCATCGGTGAAGGCGCCGCCCATCCGCTCATGGCGTCCTGGCGCGCCGCGGGCATCGAAGGGTTCCCGCAGTTCCTGGTCTGGGAGTTCCCGTCGGCGGAAGTCTTCGCCCGCGGCCCGGTGCTGCGCGGCCTCGACGAGTTCTTCGCGATCGCGCGCTGAGGCGCCGCCCCGCACGGCCCCGCATCCGCCGGTCGATCGATGGACGGCGTCACAGGGTCGTCGTACATCCCGCGCGAGGCCGTGCGACGGCCGGCGCCGATCATCGCGACTCGGCGCCCGTCGGTCGACTCTCCGTCGCCTCAGGGATCCGAAAGTCCACGACCGCCGGCGTTCCTGGTGCAACGTCGATCTTGGGCACCTCGCGCACAAGGCGTGCGCCGACGCGCTGGAAGAGGACGACTTCATAAGCGCCGGGACGGACGCGCGCGAATTCCTGCCGCTCGCCCTCGACTCTCGACGGCTCGAGAGCCGACCTGCGCGCGACCGCCTCCGTGCGGTTGAACTCCTCGAGCATCGACAGGAACTCGGAGTCGACGGCTTCATCTTCGTGCGGATTCGACGGCGTCGGCGTGGGGACGTGGCCGTCCGTGGAGCGTCCCGCGGGCATGACGAAGAGGCCGAACGGACGAAGCGTCGGCGTGACGACGACGAGATCAACGCGGCGTTTGACCGGAACGTCCGCGCCTTTGGCGGGTTCCGTGAGATCGACGCGTTGCGGCGCGCCGGGCGTCAGCGTCACCCGCCTGACTTCGGGTTCGTAATCCGGCGCTCTGAAGAGGATGAGCTCGTAGTCGCCCGCAGCCAGTCCGTTGAATCGGCGATCGTCGCCGTCTTTTTGACTGTAGTGGCCGAGGAGCATGGAAAGTTTCGATGCCGCAGCCATGTTGAAACCGGCGCGCGGCTCGCCGTCGGCGCCGCCTTCGCCGGGAGACTTCTCGACGCTGACGTTCTCGCGCCAAAGTTCCGCGGCGCCGGTCGGCGTGAGATAAACCCTGGCGACCTCCGGTTGGACGACGACCAGCTCGCACGGCGCCGACAGCGTTATCTCGGTCTCGGCGACGCCTCGCGGCAGAATCGTCGCGCGCTTGCCGCAACGGGGGGCGTCGACTTCGAGGACGACGGCGTGGTTCGGAAGTTTGAGTCGCGCGACGCCGTCCGCGCCGCGCACCGCGCGGACCCATGGACGAAACTCATCGTCGGGCTTCGCGACTCGAACCCGGACCGTGAAGCGTTTCATCGGCGCGCCCGCGGCGTCGACGCAACGCACGGTCGCATCCCTCGGCTCCGGCAACGTCCAGTTCCGATCGGCGTCCCGCGGCAGGTCCACGTCCAAGGCCACACCGATCGTGTCCGCGGTCAAGGTCCACGGCCCCGCGGCGACGGGTCCGAAGTCCAACGTCGTCGAACGCCGAAGCATGGTCCAGTTCGCTTCGCGGACGAACGTCGCGTCCTTTCCGCCGTCTTCGTCCCGCGGGCGGAGCATCCACTCGACGTCCGACCACGGGCCCCACGCCGCCGGC
>DASPNK010000232.1:0-9720 GCA_035626575.1 Planctomycetota bacterium
GTCTGGGACACGATCGACATCGACGTCACCGCGAGCTCGGGGGCGTTGAAGAGGATCCGGGTGATCAACGGCGTGTGTTGTCCGGCGATCACGGGCGAAGTGTTCGACACGACCAGCGTCAGCCGCTGGGTGGCGGAGTTGTAGTCGAACGACACCGAGGCGGAGGCGGGAACGCCGCCGGTGAGCGCGTTGACGTTGTTGAATCCGTCCTGGCAGCCGACGTCGTCGACGTTCACGACGATCTGGGCCGAAGCGACGGAGGCGGCGAACACGAATGCAACGGTGGCGGCGGAAGTCTTCAGCATTTTTGAGGAACTCTTATCGCAGGACATGCCGAGTGCGCGACGGGCTGCATGCCACGGCGCAAAGGTGCACGAAATCGCAACGATCGCTTCGAACAGCGGACGCTCGATTCAGGCGCGTCCAAGGTCTCTTCGCCGACCGACGGCCGCCCGGCGCGATCCCTCGGCCCTTGAGCTCCGCGCCCGACGTCGAACGCCCCTTCCGGTCGACACGGACCACGCCGGGCAGGACAGCCGGCCGAACGCGGGGGAACGCGGTCGGCCGGAATCGCGCGGATCAGGCTCTCAGAGCGTGATCGTCAGCGGGAACTGGTCGCTCGCCGAGAACTGCGTGAGCGAAGAGTCGACGAGCAGCACCGCGCCGTAGAACGTGTAGCCCACCAGCTCCGGGATCGCCGGGATCTGGAGGTCGAACGTCTCGGTGCGGTAGTTCTGGGTGAAGCAGGTCGAGATCACCGCGAAGAACGGGAGACCGACCGGCAGCGAAATCCCCTCCCACACCGTCGGGGTGGGGTCGAGCGAGATCACGAGGCAGCCGCAGCAGCCGACGCCGCCCGTCTGCACGAAGGTCAGCGTCGAGCCGAGCGACGGCGTGCCGACCACCCAGCCGCCCGCCGAGCAGTCCGGCGAATTGCCGATGGTGCCCGATTCGGCCGCGCCGACGCCGCCGCCCTGGAACTTGCAGGCGACGTTCGCCAGCGTGCCGTTGCGCGACAGCGAGTGCGCGAAGGCCGACGTGGTGATGTTCGCCGCGCCGGGGCCGTTGACCGCGAGCACGAACGTCACCGGGCCGGTCACCGCGGCGCCGGGCGGACCGGACACCAGCGTCGCCGCCGGGTTCGCGATGCCGCCGTTCAGGTTGCTGCGGAAGAGCTCGACGTCGAAGTCGCCGAAGCAGAGCCCGTTGACGCCTCCGTTGTTCGGCGTGAAGTCGGTCGCGAGAGAGAACGCGGGAGTCGCGCCGCCGGAGCCGGTCTGCGAGACGATCGACATCGAAGTCACCGCGAGCTCGGGCGCGTTGAAGGCGATGCGCGTGAGCAGCGCGGTGTGCTGGCCTCCGACCACCGGCGTCGTGTTGGAGACGACGAGCGTCAGCCGCTGGGTGGCGGAGTTGTAGTCGAACGACACCGAGGCGGAGGCGGGCACGCCGCCGGTGAGCGCGTTGACGTTGTTGTAGCCGTCCTGGCAGCCGACGTCGTCGACGTTGACGACGATCTGGGCCGAAGCGACGGACGCGGCGAACACGAACGCGAGGGTGGCGACTGAGGTCTTCAACATCTTTCAAACTCTTGGCGCGGGGAGCGCCGACGCGGCGAGCGGCCGCGGCTTTTCTCTCTCTTGGGCGCCGCGTCGTACCGTCGACGCGCACCGCCTTGCGAAGGACCGCTCGTCCTTCGTGAGGAGGTCTACCCTATCGCGCCGACCCACGAACACTAATTCTTGTCAAGCGCGTTGCGGCGACGGCGTGCGATTTTCATCGCTCCGGAATCAAGACGTCGGAGCGAGGTTTTCGGCGACGGGCGTCCGGTAGCCCTTCAACGCGGGAAGCAGCCCCGCGACCGCACCCACGAGCACGGCGCCGACGAACGCCAGCGCGTCGGCGGGCAAGCGCACCGTACGGTCGGCGTCGTCGCCCTCGAGCACGAACACGTCGACCCACGTCGCGCCCCACGGATCGGCGTCGAACGCGAGCCCGCGGCCGAACAGGCCGAAGTCGGCGGCGCCCGTCGCCAACGCGTAAAGAAGCACCCGCGCGAGCAGAAGCCCGACGGCCGCGCCGATCGCCGCGATCATCGCGGCCTCGCCGACGAGGAGGCGCAGGATGAACGACCGCCGAGCGCCGACCGCACGGAGCACGGCGATCTCCCGCCGGCGCTCGTTCATCGTGTTGTAGAGCGCGACGGCGACGCCGACCACGCCGGTCAGGACGTTGAAAAGCGTCACCCAGAGCAACGTTTGCTGCGCCGGCTTCAGGTGCTGGTCGTACAGCTTGGTGCGGATCACCTCGGCGGGCCGTACGGCCTGGATGCCCTCTTCGGCGTCGAGCCGCGGAGTGCGGATGACCAGCTCCATCGGCCCCTTCGGCCACACCAGCACCGCGCTCAGGCCCGCTTCGCCGGTCGGCAGCCGCCCGCCGACGAGGTGATCCTCGATGCCGTAGAACGACTCGAGGTTGATGAAGACGACGCGGTCGATCGCCGTGCCGGTGCGCTTGAGGACGCCCGTCACGTCCCAAAGCTGCACGTGCTCGTGAGCCTTGCCGCCTTCGACGCCGTGCGTCGGCTCGATGCGGTCGCCGATCTTCAGCCCGAGGCGCTCCGCGACCTCGGCGCCGACCGTCGCTTCGAACGCGATCTTCGGTCGCGCTTCGGGCGGTCCGGAACCCCCGCGTTCGACCAGCTCGATCATCCCCTGCAGCGCCGCCGGGTCGTGGACGAACGGGCGTCCCGACGCGATCTCGAGCGGCGCGCCCTTCCGGGGTTGGAACGCCGGATTGAAGATGCCGTCCGTCGTCCCGACGACGCGGTAGCCGCGGAAAGCGTCGCCGACGGCGTACGGCACCGCGAGACGCACCCACGGCTCCTTCCGCAGCGCGTCGTAGCGTCCGTACTTCATCAGGCCGGGGCTGCGATCGGTGTGATAGACGACGTTCTGCACCAGCTGCAGGTCGTAGCCCTCGGCGCCGATCACCATCGGGTAGCTCGCGCCTTGAGCGTCGTAGTAGGCGGTGATCTGCGAATACAGCGCGAGCACCGTCACGACCAGCATTACGCCGAGCGCGACGCCGAACGCGGTGAGTCCCGCGCCGAGGCGCCGCTGGGCCAGCGACCGCAGGACCATGCTCCAGAGGCTCACGAGGCCGCCTCCTTGCGCGCGGCGCCCAACGTCTCGACCCGCGCGAACTCGCCGCGCAAACGTTGATCGTGCGTCACGAGCAGCAACACGGCGCCGACCTCGGCCGCGACGTCGCGCAGCAGCCGCATCGCCTCGGCCGCGTTCGCCGGGTCGAGGCTCGCCGTCGGCTCGTCGGCGAGCAGGACCTTCGGGCGGCAGGCGACCGCGCGGGCGACGGCGACGCGTTGCTGCTCGCCGACCGACATCGCGGCGGGCTTCTGCGCCCGCTTCGCGCCGAGGCCGACGCGGGACAGCAGCTCGGCGGCGCGCGACCGCGCTTCGCCGCGCGGAACGCCGGCGAAGCGCAGCGGAAGGAGGACGTTCTCCTCGGCGGTGTAGGCCTGAAGCAGATTGAACGTCTGGAAGACGTAGCCGATCCGCCGCGCGCGGAAGAGATCCCGGCGCGCTTCGCCCAGCGACGTCACGTCGACGCCGTCGACCTCGACGCGGCCGGCGTCGGGCCGCACGATGCCGGCGACCACGTTGAGGAGCGTCGTCTTGCCGGTCCCCGAGCCGCCGACGACGCACACCGCCTCCCCCGCCGCGACGTGCAGCGACGGAACGTCGAGCGCCGAGAACACCGAGCCGTCGGCGCGGCGGTACGTCTTCCTGACTTCTTCCAGTCGGATCACCGGGCGCCCTCCGCGTCGCCGCTCAGACCACGTCGAAGTCGCCGAGCGTGAAGTACCAGCCGTCGCGCAGGCGCTCGAGCGGGACGACCTCGCGGTCGTAGGTGCGCGCCACGAGCTTGAACGGCGTGGCCGTCGGCCGGTACCCGATCTCGGCGAGATGCCGCCACTCGTCGCTCTGCGGGCGCACGACGCACCAGACCTCCTCGGCGCCCTCTTCGGCGGCCAGCTTCGGCGCGGTCTCCGGCGCGAGGCGCGCCGCGGGGTTGATCCGATCCGTCATGAGATCGGCGACCACCGTGACGCGTTTGTTCAGAGTCCCTTCGATCCATCGGTCGGCCAGTACGAAGAACGCCGCGAGGCGCCCCGCGTCGTCCCGCACCGAGTACAGGCGGTAGGCGGCGCCGGGGCGCCGCACGTAGCGCCAATCGAGGTAGACGCGGTCGCGCACCGTCGCCACGTCGAGGTGTTTCGCGGCCGCCTCCCACAACGCGTCGACGTCGGCCGGAATTTCGCGCACGCGCTCCACGCGTCCCGATGCGCTCGGCGGCGGCGCCTCGCCGACCGGAAGGGCCATCGCCTGCACGTCGTGGAGGAACGAGTAGCCGAACATCCGCGCGCCGATGCGGAACGCCTGCGGGTTGGGCAGCCCGTACATCACGGTCTCGCGGTCGGGACGGCCGTAGTGGTCGACGGCGGCGTACACGCAGCGCCCGAAGAGGCCGGGCTTCTTCAGCCCCTGCCGGAAATCGGGGTCGACGAGCGAATCGACGATCTCCGAGAAACAGCGCGTCTCGGCGCCCGCCTTCACCCGCCGCGGCAGCCCGGCGAACTGCGCGAGGATCCGACCTTCCGGCGTCGCCGCGACGAACGCGTGAAGCCCGGCGGGATTGTCGCGGAACTCCCAGTTCCACTCCTCGATCGAGCGTCGCGCGTATGGAAACACCTTGTGGAAGACGCGCAGGATCTCGACCTCGTCGCCGGGTCGGTAGAGACGCACCTCCGTGCTTTCCAGCACGGCTTCGATCTGTTCGGGCGTCAGTCCGGCGTCGCTCATGCCGGCGCTTTTACCACCGGCGCGGGGACGGCCGCGGTCCGCGTCAGGCCCGGACGACGGCCCAGGCGCGCAGCGCGTCGCCGGTCGACGGGTCGACGGCGCGCACCCAGTAACGACCCGGGCCGAGCTGCGTCCAGAACGAGCGCGGCGGACGGTACGGGCCGGGGCGTCCCGGGAAGAGGCCGGCCGCGAGCGAGAACTGCGGGTTGCCGGCGATCTCGAGGAAGACGCCTTCGGCTTCGGGCACGTCGAGCTCGGGCGGCTCGGACGACGGCGGCGTCTCGATCAGCGGCCAGGGGCACTCGTGGTCTCGCGCCTGCGCCGCCGCGCGGGCGCGGATCGTCGCGTAGGCGCGCTCGCCCGGCGCGCCGAACCACGTCTCGAAGTAGCGACGCGCGCTCACGTCGTGCCGGTGCATCGCCGCCTTGAGCCGCGTGATGGCCGACCGCGAGAAGAAGTGGACGATCCGCGACGCGGGCACGTGCCACAGCGAGAACCCGCGCGCGCGGAACCGCCGGAAGAGGTCGGTGTCTTCGAAGTAGAGCGGATATCCGGCGTCGAAGAGGCCGTGCGCGAGGAAGTCGGCGCGGCGGCCGAGGAAGCAGCCGCCGCTCAACATCTCCATCGGCGTCGGCGCGGTCGCGGTCCAGTAGGCGCGGGCCGCGCGGGCGCGACGGCGGGCGTGGAACGCCGCCATCTCCGGCGAGACGCGCGCGAGGGCGACGAGCGTCTCCCGGTACGGGTCCGGGAGCTCGTTCGGGGGCAGCAGCACCTCGCCTTCCTCGTCCATGGTCGCGAGCGGACCGACGAGGCCCGCGCCGGGCAACGTGCGCAGGGCGTCGATCAGCGCCTGCAGCGCGCCGGGAAGGATGCGGCAGTCGGGGTTGACCACGAGGTGCAGCGGCGCCGACGAGACGTGGAACGCCTGGTTGTTGGCCGTCGCGTACCCGACGTTTTCGGTGTTGCGGACCAGCCGCACGCCCGGTCGGACGAGGCGTTCCAGCGTGCGCACGTCGTCGCCCCGGGACGCGTTGTCGACGATGGTCGTCTCCACGACGCCCGGGCGGCCGTCGACGTCGAACCGGTCGGCCAGCAGCGTCGACACCAGGCCCTCGCAGAGCGCGGCGCTCTGGTAGTTGACGACGCCGACGGAGAGGTCGTACCGCGCGTCGCTCACGGCGTCGCCCTCCCGCGCGCGGCCTCCGCCTCGGCGGCCCGCCGCTCGGCGAGCGCGAGGCGCGCGTGCAGCGAGATCAGCTCGCGCGTCAGCTCGACCGGGTCGAGGCGCGCCTGCGCCGCGGCGTCGCGCAAGGCGTCGGCGCCCGACGGGCCCGGTCGCGTCGTGGAGACGGTGACGGTCCGGACGTGACGGACGCGGTTCGCCGCGGCGAACCGCGCGAGCCAGCGGGCCGCGGCGTCGGGACGGCCCGGCTCGAACGCGCCTGCGCGCAGCAGCGCGGCCTGGTGCGCGAGAAGGGTCGACGGCGAGAAACCCTGCGCGTCGAGGTCGCCCGGCGCGAGGTCGGGGCCCAGCACCGCGCCGTCGGTCGACCGCAGCCGGTCGGAGTGCACGGCGTCGACGCCCGACGCGTGCAGCTCGGCGAGGAGACGCTCCACGTGCGGCGCCAGAAGCCGGTCGCCGGGGAGCACGATCGCGTAGACGCCGCCAAGCCCGGCCGCGAGCGCGGCGTTGAGCAGATCGGCCGGGTCTTCGCTCGGCGCCGGGACGATGCGGAGGCGCGGGACCCCCTCGAACGACGCGAGCGCGCGGCGCGCGGCGTCGACGTCGGCCGCCGCCACCACCGCCTCCATGTGCCCGTAGTCCTGGGTCAACGCGCCCTCGACGGCGTCGCGCGTTTCCGCCGCGCCGCCGAAGGGGATCGCCGCCGTCACCAGGGGCAGCGGGTCGAGCGGCGCCGCGGCGCCGCCGGGGTCGAGCGCGCCGGGGATCGGCAGGTCGCGCAGGCTTTCCGGCGCCCCTTGGCGCGCGCGGCGGAGGACGGCGCGGAGGGCGCGCGCGGCCGCGTCGTCGAGCCCCGCGAGCTCCGCGTCGGCGGCGTCGAAGCGGAGCAGGCGCGCGAGGTAGGTCGCGTACAGCCGCTTCGTCTCGGGTCGGCCGGGAAGAAGCCGCGCGGCGGCGAGGGCGTCGACCAGCGCGTACGTCGGGGGCGCTCCGCCCGCGAGGCAGCACCGCGCGAAGTGGTAGTGCGAGCGTCCGGCCTGCCCGGGGTCGTCGTAGTCGAACGCGACGCCGCCCGGCGCGGGCTCGACGCGCGCGACGAGCCGCCCTGCGAAGAGGACCTGGTGGTTCAGCACGCCGCGCAGCGGGCCCTCCGCCCGCGCCCGCAGCTCGGCGTCGCGGAAAAGAGCCCCGTAGAAGACGTGATCGAACGGGTGCTCGACGAAAGGCCTCGGCGTGAAGACCAGCGCCTCGCCGTCGCGGTCCACGATCCAGCGATGCGTGGGGTTGCCGTTGAGCAGCTCGCCCGCCCGGGAGGGCGTCTCCACGAATCCGCGCGACGCGACGCGCGACAGCTCGGCCGCCGCGCGGACCGGATCGCGCACGTGCTCGAGCACCTGCGTGCAGTAGACGAAGTCGAACGCTCCGTCGTCGAACGGCAACGATTCGACGGCCGCCTCGACGTAGCGCACGCCGGCGGCGAACACGCCGGGCGATCCGTTCCGCTGTCGCGTTTCGCCGAAGGTGAGGTCGCACACCACGTCGGCCCGCGGGAAGGCGTTGGCGGCGCCGCCGACTTCGAGCACGCGGTCGCCGGGGCGGATGCCGAAGGCGCGCACGGCGGCGTCGACGTCGTCGAGCCGGAAGACCGGTCCGAAGGGGCCGACCTCCGCGCCGCTCATCGCGCGGTCTGCGTCACCCGCCACGAACGCTCCGGCAGGAAGACGCCCTTCTCCATCGCGGGGTAGACGCACTTGAACCGCGTCCAGGCCAGCCGCTGGTCGACCACGTGTTCGCAGCTCTCGTCGAGCAGGAAGCCGGAGACGTAGTACTCGCCGGAGAGGAGCTGGTTGCGGAAGGTGAGCGCCACTTCCCCGCCCGCGCCTTCGAGCGGCGGCAGCGACTCGGCGGTGCGGACCGCGAAACACATGACGTCGTCGTTGCGGTAGACGATGCAGCCGATGTGGAAGCGGCCCTGCCCGGTCGGGTTCTTCCAGCCGAGCCGGATCTCCGTCTCCTCTTCGGTGCCCACCGTGTCGGTCGCCGGGCCGCCCGCCGTCCGCGCCACGACGATCTCGCCGAGGTGCGGCAGCCCGGCCGCGTTCACCGTGCCCGTCTTCTGCGACTGGAGCGCGGCCTGGCCGCCCGACAGAGCGTGCTGGAAGTTGGAGTACTCGTCGGTCACCTCGATCGGATGGCCGTCCATCACCACGCGCCCCTGGTGGATCCACAGCGCGCGGTCGCAGATCTGCCGCACGTGGTAGACGGAGTGCGAGACGAAAAGGATGGTCGCGCCCGACTGACGGATCTCGCGGATGCGGTCCATGCACTTCTTCTGGAAGTGCTGGTCGCCGACGGCGAGGACCTCGTCGAGGATCATCACCTCCGGCCGCGCCATCATCGCCACCGCGAAGCCGAGGCGCATCTGCATGCCGGACGAATACGTCCGCACCGGACGCTCGAGGTACTCGCCGAGGTCGGCGAACTCGGCCAGCTCGTCGTAGCGGCGCTTCACCTCCGCGCGCGACACGCCGAGGATCGCGGCGTTCATGTAGATGTTGTCGCGGCCCGAGAACTCGGGATGGAAGCCGGCCCCGAGCTCGAGCAGCGACCCGAGCGTCCCCTTGATCGCGTACGACCCTTCCGTGGGGCGCATCGTGCCGGTGAGCATCTTGAGCAGGGTCGACTTCCCCGCCCCGTTCGCGCCCACCACGCCGAGCGCCGCGCCGCGCTCGAGCTCGAAGCTGCACCCCCGGAGCGCCCACTTCTCGGAGTGGCGTTTGACGCGTCCGCCCGTGAACGCTTCGACCAGCCGCGAGCGGCTGTCCGGGTAGACCTTGTACAGCTTCCCGAGGTCGCGCACCGACACCGTGACGTCGCGGCTCATGGGGCGCTCAAAGCTCGTCGGCGAAGTCGTACTTCTTGCGACGGAAGACGGCGAGGCCGAGCCACAACATGACGAACGCCCAGGCGGCGAACACGCCGAGCGCACGCCACGGGACCGACCCCTCGGCGACGTCGGGCGCGAGGCCCGGCGGGAAGATGAAGACGGTGCGGTAGAGCTCCACCAGGTGCGCCATCGGGTTCCAATCGGAGATCCATGCGAAGCGCGCGTCGGGAACCCGCCAGTAGACGATCGGCGTCATGAAGAACCAGATCGTCATCACCATCGGAACGATCTGCACGAGGTCGCGGAGGAAGACGGTGGTCGCCGCGAGCAGAAAACCGAGGCCGAGCGTGAAGATCGCCTGCAGCAGGAAGATGACCGGCACCATCCAGAGGAGGCCCGGCGTCGGCCAGATCCCGAGCGAGACGCGGGCCGCGGCGACGAACACCAGGAGGCCGACCACGACGTTGAAGAGCGTGTAGCCCACGATGTAGACGGGCAGCAGCTCGGAGGGGAAGGCGATCTTCTTGATCAGGTTCCCGTTCTCCCCGACCGTCGTCGCGCACCGGGACACGGCTTCCTGGAACCCGTGCCAGGGGACCATGGCGACGAACATCGCCAGCGCGGTGACCTGCGGGCCGTGGGCCCGGTAGTGGTCGCGCAGCAGGGTCATCGCGGTGACGGTCGGCGGGGCGTCGCCCGGGCCGGGCGGCGCGGGGTCGGGCGGTTGGAACGACCGCGCCCCCATGACCTCCACGAAGACGACGTAG
>DASPNK010000233.1:0-8267 GCA_035626575.1 Planctomycetota bacterium
GCCGCGCGCCTCTATCGCCGCGTCTCGGCCCGCAAAGCGCGGCGCGCGAAGAAACGCGTCGGCGGCCGCCTGTCGACCATCCTCGACGGCGTGCAGGCCCTCGTCGACCGCGAGCCCTTCGACGTCGTCATCGCGGGCCACATCCACCACTTCGCCGAGACGCCGCTCCGCGGGCGCGCCGGCGCGGTGCGCCTCATCACGACCGGCGCCTGGGACGAGTGGGGCGAAGGCCCCAACTACGTCCACTTCGACGGCGACGACCTGCGTCTGAAGCGCTTCGCGCCGTAACGCGGCCGGCGGCGCCGACCGCGCGCGGGTCGCGCCGACGCACGTCGCCCGCGCGACGAGCGGCCCCCCCGTCGCAGCGCGGGGGCCTTCGACGTCACGTCAGCAGGAACGTCGCGGAGAGGATGTCGCCGTTCGCGGGGTCGATCACGAAGCACTGGCGCAGCACGAGGCTTCCGAAGATCTGCTTGCCGGGGCCGATCGCGATCAGCTTGCCGTTCGACAGGTACATCTGGTGGTTGTAGAACCCGTACCCCCAGAAGTTCAGACCGCAGGTCGACGCCGGGCCGCTCTGCGCGCCGGTCGCGTCGTAGCGCACGATGTTCAGCTGTCCGCCGAACACGCCGACGTCGAGACCGTAGGTCAGGTCGACGCCGGGGTCGTAGCAGATCGCGGCCAGGTCCTTGCCGGCGAGGCTCGCGAGGACGCCCCACGTCGAGGTCGCGACGTCGAACGTGTAGAGGTAGCCGACGCCGCCCGTCGTCGACAGCAGGAGTCGGTTCCGGAACGAGTCGTAGGTCAGGCCCTTCGGATTGCTGATCGCGGTCATGCCGACGGGAAGCGACGGGAGGTTCGTCTGCGCGAGGGTCTGCACGTTCAGTGTCTTCGGCACGCCCGAGCTTCCGAGCACGTACACGGTCAGGTTGTCGTCGAAGGTGTATTGCAGGGCGCCGGAGACCGAGAGCAGCGGGCCGGAGAGCGCTCCGAACGGGTTGGCGAGGATCGGCGTCGTGGAGCCGAAGAACGATTGCATGGAGGGCGTGAGCAGCGGGATGTAGACGTCGGCGCCGAACGTCGCGTACTGGTTCGCCGCAGTGCCGACGCACAGGGTCGCGACCTGCGCTTCGGCGAAGCCGATCGCGTAGCTCTTCCGCCAGTCGGCGGAGCCCGGCCCGATCTCGACCGCCGACGCGGGCGCCGTGTAGGCGCCGGTGAACGTCGTCGCGAACCGCCCCCAGCGCACGAGGCACTCGGCGGCGATATCGACGCGCCCCTCCATGTCCTCCGGGCCGCCGTAATAAGTGCCGCCGTTGTTGAGGTCGAGCTGCGTCACCGGCACGCCCGGCGGGACGCCCGCGAGGAGTTGCGGGTCGTAGGAGATCAGCACGATCTCCTGCAGCGTCGTGCCCGGCGGCAGCGGGTTGATGGTCCAGCTGATCGTCTCGTAGCAGTTCAAGAACAGCGTGATCGGGGCGCCGGACTGCGTGACGGTCACGTTCGCCGTGCGGGGCTGTCCGAGGGGCGCCGGCGCGCCCTCGTAGAACGACACCACGTGGACCTCGTTCGCCGTCGCGGGCGGAATCGGCTGGAGGCCGGAATCGAGATCGGCGACGTAGGTCGCCATGCCGCCGGCGGCCGCCGCCGCGCCGAAGTTCCCCAGCGCGGTCTGCAGGACGGCCTCGTCGTTCAGCTGCGCAACGCGGGAGGCGAGGCGGGCCGACGGCGTGCGCGAGTCGAGCAGATCCGGCAGGAGCAGGCTCTGGACGCTTTGGCCGGACGCGGAGGACGCAAGAACGGCGGCGAGGCCGACGAGGGAGGCGAGTCGGGACATCTGCGGAACTCCTGGCGGAGGGCCGGAGCCTACCCGCGGGCGCGGCGTCGCGTCGGACCGCTTCGACCCCCATTCCGGCCCGGTCCGCCGCGGCTTTGCGGGTCGGGACCGGCTGCTATCGTCGCCGCTCGCCTTCGGGCGTCCTCCTGCGCCTCCGCATGATCGTGACCATCGACGGGCCCGCCGGTTCCGGAAAGAGCACCGCCGCGAAACGACTCGCCGCGCGGCTCGGATTCCGTTACCTCGACACGGGCGCGATGTACCGCGCGGTGACGCTGGCGACGCTCGAGCGCGGCGTGGATACCGCCGACGGCCGCCGAGCCGGCGAGATCGCGCGCGCGCTGCGTCTCGAGCTCCGCCCCGACGGGACGGTGCTCGCCGACGGGCGCGACGTCACCGCGGCGATCCGCACCGAGCGGGTCACGGCGAAGGTCTCGGAAGTGAGCGCCCACCCCGAGGTGCGCGCGGCGATGACGGGGCTGCAGCGGGAGATCGGCCGCGGCGGCGACCTGGTGTGCGAAGGGCGCGACATGGGGACGGTCGTCTTCCCCGACGCCGCGCTGAAGATCTGGCTCGACGCGCCTCCCGAGGTGCGGGCCGAAAGGCGCCGCAGGGACCTCGAAGCGGCGGGGGAGTCGCTTTCGCGGGAGGAGCTCACGGCGCGGCTCGTGGAGCGCGACCGGAAGGACTCCTCGCGCGCGGCGGCCCCGCTGCGGAAGGCGGACGACCAGGAGACGGTGGACACGGGCGGCCTGACGCTCGACCAGACGGTCGAGCGTCTCGCGGCTCTGGCGGAGGACCGGCGGCGCCGGCTCTCCGCGTCGCGCCCTTAGAAGGGGCTCGACGACGGCGGCGCGACGCGGGAAGGGCCCCCCGCGCGCGCGGCCGGCGGCCGGCGGAACACGCCGGCGCGAACGGTCGAAGCGGCCCCGGCTGCGGAGCGTCTTCATCGCGCCGCGGCGTCGGAGAATTCATGGCCAGCGTGCAATCGAGGCAGCGCGTCAAGCGGCTGACGGCGTCGGACGACGAGGTGGAGAAGCTCGTCATGGCCTCCCTCGCGGAGGCGCCGGAGCTCGGAGGCGTCCTCACCGAGGGCAAGGACTCGACCCTCAAGCCCGGCTCCATGCTCAAGGGGCGGGTCGTCCAGATCCAGAACGACGACGTCATCGTCGACGTGCGGTCGAAGTCGGAGGGCATCGTCCCCCTCGCCGAATTCGGCGACAAGCCGCCGCAGATCGGCGACGAAGTCGAGGTGATGCTCGAAGACCTCGGCGAGCGCGTCGGGATGCTCGAGCTCTCCAAGCGCCGCGCGGACCGCATCCGCGGCTGGGAGCGGATCATCTCGACCCATAAGGAGGGCGACGTCGTCAAGGGCGTCTGCACCCGCAAGATCAAGGGCGGGCTCCTCGTCGACATCGGCATCCCGGTGTTCCTGCCGGCGTCGCAGATCGAGATCCGCCGCACCGGCGACATCTCGACCTACATCGGCAAGGAGGTCGAGGCGCGCATCATCAAGATCGACGAAGCGCGCATGAACATCGTCGTGTCGCGCCGCAAGATGCTCGAGGAAGGCCGCGAGACCCGCAAGCGCGACCTGCTCGAGTCCCTCACCGAAGGCCAGGTGCGCCGCGGCACGGTCAAGAACATCGCCGACTTCGGCGCGTTCGTCGACCTCGGCGGCATCGACGGACTGCTGCACATCACCGACATGGCGTGGGGCCGCGTGAACCATCCGTCGGAGATGCTCGCCATCGACGACGTGATCGAGGTCAAGGTCCTGAAGTTCGACCGCGACTCCGAGCGCATCGCGCTCGGCCTCAAGCAGAAGACGCCGTCGCCGTGGGAGTCGATCGAGCTGCGCTACCAGCCCGGCATGCGCGTGCAGGGCGAGGTCGTCAACGTAATGACCTACGGCGCGTTCGTGAAGCTCGAGGAGGGCGTGGAAGGCCTCGTCCACATCTCCGAGATGTCGTGGACGCGCCGCGTCAACCACCCGAGCGAGATCGTGGCCCCCGGCCAGATCGTCGACGTCGTGGTGCTCAACGTCTCCGCGGAGAAGCAGGAGATCTCCCTCGGCATGAAGCAGGTCGAGGAGAACCCCTGGGACGTCGTCGAGTCGAAGTACCCGGTCGGCACGATCATCCGCGGGAAGGTGCGCAACCTCACCAACTACGGCGCGTTCGTCGAGATCGAGGAGGGCATCGACGGCCTCCTGCACGTCTCCGACATGTCGTGGACGCGGAAGGTCTCGCACCCGAGCGAGATGCTGAAGAAGGGCGACGTCATCGAGGCCATCGTGCTTTCGGTCGACCAGGAGAAGAAGCGCGTCGCCCTCGGCATGAAGCAGCTGCACGAGGATCCGTGGGAGTACGACATTCCGAACCGGTACCTGGTGGGCGCCGACCTCGAAGGCCGCGTCACGAAGATCACCAACTTCGGCGTGTTCGTGCAGCTCGAGAACGACCTCGAAGGCCTGCTGCACATCTCGCAGCTCTCCGAGACCAAGGTGGACAACCCCGAGGAAGTCGTCTCCGTGGGCGACCTCGTCAAGGTGAAGGTCATCAAGGTCAACCCGGAAGAGCGCAAGATTGGCCTCACGCTGCTCGAAGTGCTCGAAGCGGCGCCGCCGTCGGCGAAGATCGAGACCCCGGCCGAAGAGACGCCGCCCGAGACCGGCGGCGACGAGCCGGCCTGACGGACGACGCGGCGGCGCCGGGCTTCGGTCCGGCGCCGCCGCGCCGCGTCGCTCCCATGCGGCGGTCCGTCTTCGCGCTCTGGATCGCGATCGCGGCGGCCTGCGCCTCCCCGGAGGGCGCGCCGGCCTCGCCGCGGCCCGAACCCGCAGAAGGGCCGGTGGTGCTCCGCCGCCGCCCCGAGCCCGTAACGACCGCGGAGACCTCCGACGAGTTCGAGGCGCTGGCGGAGACGATGGAGCGGCATCTCCGCGCCGGCGACTATGAAGCCGTGCTGCGCGCGAGCGACGCGGCCGCCCGGCGCGGTTTCACCGAAGCCGAAGCGAAGCGGCTCGAGCCGATGCGCGCCGAAGCGCGGCGGTGCCTGCTGCAGACGCTGTACGTCGACGGCCTCATCCGCGTCGACCGGGAGCGCGTCGCGGCGGGGGAGCCGGTCACCGGCGAGGTGCTTCTCGTCAACCTGTCGTCCGAAACCGCGCGCATCTTCGACGTCGCGCCGTCGGGCGCGCGCGGGGCCGCGGGGGCTCGCACCACGCTGCACTTCGAAGTGCGCTCCCTCGAGCAGGGCGCGGACGGCACCGTCGTGCGCGACGTGCAGACGTGGTCCGAGCTGATCGGGCGCGACCTCGAGATTCCTCCGGGCGGACGTCAGGCGTTCCCGCTCCGGCTCGACCGCGAAGAACGCGGCGGCGTGTCCCTCAGGACCTACGAGATCTCGGCGTCCCTCTATCCGGCGGAGCTCCGCGTCGGCGCGGAGTCGATCGTCGGCGTCGTGCGTTTCAAGCCGCGGACCGTCCGCGTGTTTCCGCGCAATTACGAACACCTCGCCGAGGATCCGGTCGGCCGCCTCGTCGAAGCCATCCGCAAGAACAGCCCGGCGCACATTCCGCTGTGCGCCGCGCTCGCCGCCCCGTCCGACCGCGACCGCGCCCTCGGCGTGCTGCGCCGGGCGCTGACGGGGGAGGCCGTCGCCGACGCGGCCGGACCGTCGGACACGCCGGCCCCGGAGACGCAGGTCGCGTGCTGCGTCGCCGCCGCGGTGCTGACGGGGGAGATCCTCCCCGCCGAACCCGCCCGTTGGGCGGAGCGCCTCGAAGGGCGCGCGCGCTGATCCGCGAGGAGCGTCCGATGGATTTCGACCTGGTGGTGAAGGGCGGCGACGTCGTCGCCGACGGGACGATCCGCCGCGCCGACGTGGGCGTGAAGGACGGACGCATCGCGGCCGTCTCCGAAGAACCGCTCGGCGGCGCCGAGACCTTCGACGCGCGCGGCCTGCACGTCTACCCGGGGGGGGTCGACACCCACTGTCATTTCCGCGATCCGGGCCGCACGGACAAGGAGGACTTCGTCTCCGGCACGCGCGCGGCGGCGTGCGGCGGGATCACGACCGTCCTCGACATCCAGAACAACGAGCCGTTCACCGTCGACCGCGTCCGCGCGGCGGAGAAGCTCGCCGTCGTCGCTCCGAAGGCGCGCGTGAACTTCGGCGTCTACGGCAGCGTCGGCATGCAGAACCTCGAGCGGTTGCGCGACCTCGCGCCGCTGGTCTGCGCCTACAAGGTGTTCATGACGCAGAGCGTCGGCTCGCTCACCGTCGTCGACGTCGGCGAGCTGCTCGACGTCTTCCGCACGGTGCGCGACCTGGGCCGCGTGCTCGCGGTGCACGCCGAAGCCGACGGAATCAACCGCCGCGCGAAGGAAGGCCTGCCCGACGCGCCCTCCTCCCACGTGAAGGCCCGCCCGCCGGTCGCCGAGGCGGTCGCGGTCGCGGAGTGCGTCGAGCTCTGCCGCGCGACGCGCACGCCCCTCAACCTCCCGCATCTGTCGACGGCGCGCTCGGTCGAGCTGGTGCGGCGCGCGAAGGAGGACGGCCTCCCGATCTCGGCCGCGACCTGCCCGCATTACCTCTACTTCGACGCCGACGACGTCGAGCGCGGCGGAAACGTGTTCAAAGTGAACCCGTCGATCAAATACGCCGAAGACCGCGAGGCTCTGCTCGACGGCGTGCGCGACGGCGTGATCGACCACGTGCATTCGGACCACGCCCCTCATACGCCCGAGGAGAAGGCGCGGTCGTACGCCGCCGCGCCGTCGGGCATCGCCGGCCTTCAGCACCAGTTCCCGGTGATGCTGGAGCTGGTCGCGCGCGGGCGTCTCGCGCCGCCCGACGTCGCCCGCCTCCTCTGCGAGGCGCCCGCGAAGGCCTTCGGCCTCCGCGACGTCGGGAGGGTGGCGAAAGGCTTCCGCGCGGACCTCGCCGTCGTGGACCCGTCGCGGGTGTGCACGCCGACGCAGGATCGCCTGCTCTCCAAGGCGGCGTCGTCTCCGTATCTCGCACGGGCGCTGCGCGGTTCGGTGGTCGCGACGCTGCTCGGCGGCCGGATCGTCTGGCGCGACGGCGTCGAGGTCGACCCCGACGCCCGCGGCGAACGGCTGCAACCGTCGCTTTGACCGGCCCCCGTTTTCCTAAGACAATCCCGTGGCGCGCCCCGCGGGTCCGAGCGCGCCTCCCGGAGCCCGATCGATCATGATTCCGAGCACGCCGTGCGTCCTGTTCGTCGCCGCCCTTTGCGCCGCCGCGCCCGACGAGGTCAAGCTGAAGTCGGGCCGCGAATTCAAGAATCTCAAGCTCGAGAAGGAGACGGCGTCGGAGTACCGCTTCGTCGACCTCGAAGGAAAGCAGGTCGTCGTCCCCAAGCTCAACGTCGCCGAATACGTCCCGAAGCCGACGGTGCGGGAAGAGATCGCGACGAAGCGCGAGACGCTGGCGGGCAAGGACGCGGGCGCCTGGATCAAACTCGCCGCCTGGGCGAAGGAGAACGGCGCCCTCGAGAAAGATCTGAAGCCGCTCTACGAGGAGGCGCTCCAGCTCGACGGCGAAAACGCCGAGGCCCGCGCCGCGCTCGGCTGGGTCAAGAAGGACGGCAAGTGGATGAACGCCGCCGACGAGGCGAAGGAGTCGGCGAAGGAACGCGAGGAGCTCGCGAAACTGGTCGGCGGCAAGCAGGTGAAAGGCAAGTGGCTTTCGCCCGCCGAGGCGTCGCGCCTCGAGGCGAAGCTCGTCGAGCACGACGGCTTCTGGGTGACGCCCGATCAGAAAAAGAAGATCGTCGAGGGGAAACTCGAGTACGCCGAGGGCGAGTGGCTCACGGCCGAAGAGAAGGAGAAATTCGACCAGGGTCAGCGGCGCGCGGGCAAAGCGTGGAAGCCCGCCGACGAGATGGACCCCGAGCACGACAAGTGGTCGAACCCCTGGTCGCTCAAGGGCCGCTGGGTCGAGGTGCAGACCAACGCGAAACACGCCCGCGGCCGCTGGGCTCTCAAGCTCGCGGAGAACGTGGCGAACGCGATGGTCGGCTGGTCCGGCGTCGAGCCCGACGTCTACGGCAAACACGGCCTGCTCGTGCTGAAGTACGGCCGGTCCATGCAGGACTACAAGAATTTCGGAGCGCAGGCCGGTTCCGACTGGGCCTCCAACCGTTCGAGCAACGACGGCGTCTTCTTCTCACCGAACCTCGAACGCGGTCGCGGCGGCGCCGTCACGTACGACCTCGACAAGGAGGAGTACGGCTTCGCCGAATGGTGGACGCGCCGCGCCGCCGCCGAAACGTTCATCGCCCGTTTCGTCGATCCGTCGAAGCTCGATCCCGAGGTTTTCGACGCGTTCTGCGCGTACTTCGCGGGCTTCAAAGGCGCGAAGTACCTGCCGACGTGGTGGCACTACTACAACGGTCTCG
>DASPNK010000234.1:0-2440 GCA_035626575.1 Planctomycetota bacterium
CGGGCGAGAGCCTTCGCCAACGCCTCCGTGGCGCCGCGCGCGCCCGACGCCCCCAGCGCGTCGGCCGCCTCGGCGAGGGCGAAGAGGTCGTCGTCCCGCTCCAGTTGCGTCACGAGAAACCCCTCGGGGCGCTCGAAGTCCAGCGCGACCAGCGGCGCGCCTTCGGCGAGGAAGCGGACGCCGACCGGGTCGTCGTCGAGGTCCCACTGGAAGCGGTGCTCGGCGTCCGACACCTCGAACGTCCGGTCGACGTGGCCGCGCGCGAACCACACGCGGCAGCGCGTCCGCAGGCGGAACAGCGGCGTGCCGTCGTCGCGGCGCTGCGTCTGCTTCACCGACAGCGTGAGGCGCTTCGCCGCGGCGTCCCAGCGGTGACGCACCTGAAGCTCGGGATGGCCGGGCGCGAAGACCCACTGGTCGAAGAACGCGCCGAGGTCCTTCCCGCTCTCCGCTTCGGCGGCGCGGCGGAGGTCGACGGTCTCCGTCGAGCCGTCGCGATGCGCCGCGACGTACCGCGAGACCGCGCGGAAGAAGACCTCGTCGCCCAGCTCGAGGCGGAGATGGTGCAGGACGCAGGCGCCCTTCTCGTACAGGTGACGGTCGAAGAGGTCGGTCGGCGCGTCGTACCGGCCGCTGACGATCGGCCTGCGATAGGATTCGCGCGCCTCGTCGAAGTACGCGCGCGCGGTGTCGAGCAGATGTTTGCGCCCGCGCTCCGGGTCGACGCCCATCTCGTACCAGAGCGTTTCGCAATAGGTGGCGAAGCCCTCGTTGAGCCAGGCGTGCGCCCAGTCGCGGCAGGTGACGAGGTCGCCGAACCACTGATGGCCCAGTTCGTGGGCGATGAGCCAGTCGGAGTCGGCGGCGTCCTCGACCGACGCGTCGAGCATCACGTACTCGTAGAGCGTCGTCGCCGACGTGTTTTCCATGCCGCCGAAGATGAAGTCGCTGACGACGAGCTGGTCGTACTTCTCGTAGGGGTACGGCGCGGAGAAGAGACGGCCGAAGAGCTCCACCATCTTCGGCGTGCGCCCGAAGGTCCGGAGCGCGTCGCCTCGACGCCCGCGGGGCACGCAGTACTTGAGCGGGACCGCTCCCGCGCGGTCCTCGACCACGTCGAAGGCGCCGACGACGAGCGTCACGAGGTACGACGCGTGGGGCGCCTTCTGCCGCCAATGGAAGATCGTGCGGTCGCCGCGGTCGACCCTTTCCACGAGCGCGCCGTTGGAGACGGCGAGCAGGCCGCGCGGGACCGACGCCCGCACTTCGGTCGGCGTCTTGTGCTGCGGGTGGTCGAAGCACGGAAACCAGAACCGCGAGTCCTCGTCCTGGCCCTGGGTCCATGCCTGCAGCGGCTTGTCGGGGCGATCCGCGTCGGGCGCGACGAACCAGAGTCCGCGCTCGGGCCGACCCCGGTAGGAGATCTCGACCACGTGCTCGTCGCCGCGCCTCCAGGGCTTCGGCGGTCGCACGACAAGGCGCTCGCCGTCGTGCGAGAAGGGCGCGTCGACGCCGTCGAGCCGCGCGTCGAGGATCGTCAGCGCGACCGCGTCGAGCGTGACCGCGTCGACCGTTTCCGCGACCGCCTTCACGCGGTGTTCGACGCGCCCTTCCACCGAGCGCCCCTCGAGGTCGACGCTCACGTCGAGCGCGACGGACAGCACGTCGACGGGGCGGTCGGGCACGCGGCGCACGGGGGCGTCCGGGGCGGCGAACGGTTCGGGGGCGAGGGCGCGGCGGCAGTCGCAGCGGTCTTGCATGGGGGCGGTTTTCCGGAGGCGCGCTGAGGGGCGACGAGTGTAGCCGCCGTTCCGGCGCTTGAATCGCCGGGCCCGCCCGCCCAAGCTCCGCGCCATGCGAACGCGCTGGATCGTCGTTCTGGCGGCGGGCCTCGCCGCCTGCGCGTCGGGCGGGGACGCGCGGGTCGGCGCGCCCGGAGCGCTGTCGCGTCGGGGCGAAGCGGCGCTCGCCGAAGGTCGGGCCGACGAAGCGAAGGCGCTGTTCCTGCAGGCGGCCGCGTCGGAAGACCCGCCGTTCTGGGCGTGGATCGGTCTCGGCCGCGTCGCAACGACCGTCGGGGACGACGCGCTGTTCGACCGATCGGTCGCCGAAGCGATGCGCCTGGCGCCGGCCGACTCGCCGGCGGCCTCCGACGCGCTCGGCAAGACGTTCCTCGCCGCGGCCCGTCGCCTCCGTCCACCCGATCGCCGCCAGGCCGCGCTCGCGCTGTCGTACTTCCAGCGCGTCGCGAAGCAGGCGCCCGAAACGCCCGCGCTCCGCTACCACACCGGCCTCGCCGCGTGGGCCGCGGGGGACGAGGAGCTGGCGTTGGCCGCGCTCGAGGCCGACCGCCTGCGACGCCCCGACGACGGCGCGACGCTGAGGGCGTTGCTCGACCTCTACCGGAGCCGCGGCGATCGCCGCAGCGTCGCGCGGACGC
>DASPNK010000235.1:0-6683 GCA_035626575.1 Planctomycetota bacterium
GGTGGCGGCGCCGCGGGGTCGGCCTTCGAGCGGAGGGTCAGCAGCGGATGTCGCGCGCGGCGGAGGCGCAGCGCGGGCGCGTCGACGATCCGCGGCGCCATGCCGTCGATCTCGCGGCTGAACGCGGCGCGCGCGAACGTGAAGTCGCTCCAGGCGATCACCTCCTGCGTCCGCCGGAGGCGCTCTTCGTCGCGGAACGTCTCCTGCGTCAGCTCCACGAGGATCCGCGCGACCTCGCGCTCTTCGTCGACGCGCGCCTCGGCGAGGTCGTTCGCCGGCTCCATCGCTTCGCGCGGCTCGATGAACACCGTCGACCCGGCGGCGCTCTTGTCGTGCACGACGCCGGCCACGTGCCCCTTCTGCTCGAGCTTCACCGGCAGCACGCAGCGTCCGTGGCGCAGCGACCAGGTGCGCTCCTGCAGGAAGGGGCGCAGCCTCGGCGACTGCGTCAGTTCGTCCATCAACTCCCGCAGCCGCTGCTCGAGCCGCAGGCGCGCGCGCCGCAGCTCGGCGAGGCGGGGGGTGGCGTCGTCGCGCACGGCGCCCGGCGCCTCGATGCAGCGGTCGAGCCGGGCGCGAAGCGGGGCGTGATCCAGCGTCTTGCCCGCCAGCTCGGCGAGGTCGGGCGCGACCTTCGCGCGCGCCTCGCACCATTCCCGAAGCGTCTCGGCGAGACGCAGGAACTCGGCGATCGCCGAGAGCTCGTCGGGCTCGAGAGGGCGGTTGGCGGCGCGGGCGGCGGCGATCAGCGCTCCGACGTCGCGGAGGCCCCGCAGCGGGGGGCGTTCCGCCGTGTCGAGCAGCAGGCGGGCCTGGTCGACCTGGGCCAGGCTGCGGCGCAGGCGCTCGGCGTCGGTCGAGGGGGCGAGGACGTCGACGAGGCGCCGGGAGAGATCCGACGCGCAACACCGTCGCAGGGCGTCGCGGACGGCTTCGTACTCGAGGACTTGTGCCGCGTGACGGTCCATCGGCGATTCGCCGCGGACCGTAACAAGCGCCGTCGCGCGGGGTCAGGAGGCCGCGGGCGCTCCTGCGGACGGCGGGGCGCCGTTCGACGTCGGCGCGCGCGCGGCGTCGGCGGCCGCGACCGCTTCGACCGCCGCCTTCATGCTTCGGCCGGTCTTGAACTTCACCACGTGGCGGGCGGGGACTTCGACACGCTGGCCGGTCCGTGGGTTCTGCGCCTTGCGGCGCGCGCGGCGCTTGATCTCGAACACGCCGAACTCGCGGAACTCGAGCCGGTTCCCCTGCCCGAGCTCGCGCACGATCTCGTCCAGGAACATCTGGACGACGTCCTTGGTCGCGACCTTGGTCTGGCCCGTCTTGTCCGCGATGCGGTTGACCAGCTCCTTCTTGGTGATCGTCGCCATGCGTTCCTCTCCGCCCCGGCGCCGACTTTCGCCGGCGCATTCGCCGAAAACGCGTGCGGCACGGGCCGCCGTCGCGCCTTCCGCGACGCGGTTCCTTTCGACGCAACCCGCGAGAAAAATGGAGTTCCCGACGATCCGCCCCGCGCGGGCGTCTTTTCCGACGGAGGTCTTACCATGGCTTCGCCTTCCGTCGTCCCTCCCCCTGCGCCGGCCGCGTCGCGCCTAAGCCGAATCGCGGCGTCGGCGTGCGGTCCGTCGTCCGCCGCGCTGACGGTCCTCGCCTGCGCACTCGCCGGGGGGACGGCGCCCGCTCCGCCGGTCGCGGCCCCCGCGGCCGTCGACCCCTCGGACGCACCTTGGTACACCTTGGCCGCGCTGGACGGGGCGGGGGCGTCCACCGCCCGGGCGTGGGCCGACGCGCGACGGCGGCTCCGGGACGCGGGCGTGCCGGCGCCCCCGTGGCGTTGGCCCGGATGCGGGACCCGGACCCTGCACCGCATGCACCCCGACCTGCTTCCGGCGGGGCCGGAGACCTCCCGATGCACGATCCCTGCGGGTTCGAATTCTCCGAGTCGCTGAGCGTCCTCGTCCGGCTCGCCCTCGAGGAGGACGCCGTCGACCGGGACGTCACCGCGCTGTCGATCGTCCCCGAAACGGCCCGCGGACGGGGCGTCGTGCTCGCGAAGCAGGAAGGCGTCGTCGCCGGCCTGCCGCTCCTCCGGCCGGAAAGTCCGCTGATGCGCGCCTTCCCGAGCGTGGCCGCTCGATCGCACGTTCCCGAAGGGTCGCGTGTCGCCCCGGGAACGTCGATCGCGGAGTGCCGGGGGTCCGCCCGCGAACTTCTGGGGCTCGAGCGGACGCTGCTCAACTTCCTCCAGCGGCTCTCCGGGATCGCCACCGCGACCGCGGCCTGCGTGGCCGCCGCGGGCCCCCGGACGCGCGTCCAGGAGACCCGGAAGACCTGTCCGGGATGGCGCGAGCTGGACAAGTACGCGGTGCGCGTCGGCGGCGGGCTCAACCACCGCCGCGACCTCTCGGCGCAGATCCTCGTGAAGGAAAACCACCTCATTTTCGCCGGCGTCGAACGCAGCCCCGAGGCGGTGCGCGCGGTGATCCGGGATCTCCGCGCCAAGCGCCCCGGGATGCTCGTCGAGGTCGAGGCGGAGACCCTCGAGCAGGTCGACGCCGCCTTCGACGCCGGGGCGGACGTGGTGCTGCTCGACGACATGACGTCGGACCAGCACGCCGAGGCGGTCCGGCGACGGAACGCGCGTTGCATCCCCGTGCTGCTGGAAGTGAGCGGCGGCGTCACGCCCGCGCGCCTGCCGGAGATCGCGGCGACCGGCGTCGACCGCGTCTCCATCGGCGCGCTGACTCATTCGGTGAAGGCCCTCGACCTGTCCATGGACCTTCGCCCGGAGTGAACCCGGCGCGCCGCACGTCGGAGTTTGCGTCGTGAACCTGACTTCACACCTCGTTTCGCCGCTCCGCCGGTCGCGCGTGCTCGAGCTGGCCCGCCGCCCGCGGTTCAAGCGCGACCTCCGCGTGCTGGGGGTCGTGCCGTCCACCCTCGACGTCGCGGCCGACCTGGCGCGGCGGGGCGCGCCCGACGGGACGACGGTCGTGGCGGACGGGCAGTTCCACGGCCGGGGCCGCCGCGGCGGCGCATGGATCTCGTCGCCCGGTCACGGGCTCTATTTCACCGCGCTCGTCCGACCCGCTCCCGAAGGCCGGCAGGCGGCGCTGGTGAGCGGCGCGGCGGGCCTCGCCGCGGCCGAGGCCGTGCGGCGGGTCACGGGCGGCGACGCCCGCCTGAAGTGGCCGAACGACGTGTGGCTCGACGGGCGGAAGATCGGGGGCGTACTCATCGAGACTTCGGGCGGCGCCGACTCCTACGCCGCCGTCGGCGTCGGGATCACGCTGGTTCCGCCGAGCGAAGACGACGCCGCGCCGGGCGTCGCGCCCCTGGGCGGCCTCGCCTTTCTGGTCGAAGCCGAGCCCGCGCGCGAGGCGCTCTGCGCCGCGCTGATGGACGCGCTCGACGAGCGGCTCGAATGGGCCGCGAGCGACCCGGAGCGCCTCCGCGCGGAGTATCGCGAGCGCGACGCGCTCAAAGGCCTCGAGGTGGTGCTCGAGCTTCCCGACGGCCCGGTGTCGGGCGTCGTCCGTCACGCCGACCTCGCCGACGGGCTCGTCCTCGAGCGCCCGGACGGCTCGCGCTTCCGCGTCCAGGCGGCGCTCGCCCACGTCTCGCAGGTCGTCCGCCGCGAGTCGTGACCCGCGCGCGCCGCCGGCGGCCCGCGCGCCTTCGCGGGAACGCGGGGCGCTGGTAGCCTCGCGTTCTTTGGCGCCCTCCCGCACGAGCCTTCCCGCCGCCGAAATCCCCGCTCCCGGCGAACGCCGGCGCCTGACGCGGCGGCTCCTCGCCCTCGCCCTTCGCCGCCGCGGCATGTGCGCCGCCGCCTTCGCCGCGATGCTGCTGGCGGGACTGACGGAGTCGGCGCCGATCCCGCTGGTGCGGATCTTCTTCGAGGACGTGCTCCTCGAAGACAAGGCGCACGTCGCGCGCCCCGAGACCGGGGGCGGGCGGGCGGTGACCTGGCGCGATCCGGAGGGCGCCGCGCGCGGCGTCCACGTCGGCGCCGGCGGCGAGTTCCGCCCGCTGAGCCCCGAAGAGGCCGCCGCCGCGCGGCCGGACCGCTCGGCGCTCGCCCGCGCCGCCCGCGACGCGTCGCGCCGGCTGGCGCCCGACGCCGATCCGACGCTCGCGCTGCTCGGCTTTCTCGTCGCGGCGGTCCTGGCGACGGCGTTCGCCGCGGCGGTCGCCACCTACGCCAACAGCTACGTCTCGAAAGCGCTGGCGACGCACGTCGTCACCGACCTGCGGGTGCTGATGATGGAGCGGCTGCTGAAGGCGCCGATCTCCTTCTTCACGCGCCGCAAACTCGGCGACCTGCAATCGCGCTTCACCAACGACGCCGCGCTCACGCAGCACACCGTCGACATCTTCCTCTCCGAGGTGCTGCTGCAGCCGGTCGTCATCCTCTTCGGCGTCGCCTGGGCCGCCTACGTCAACTGGCGCCTCGCCCTCGCGGGATTCCTCTTCCTGCCGATCGTGGTCGTGCCGGTCATGACGCTCGGCCGCAAGGTGCAGAAACGGGCGCGTCGCGCGCTCGAGGCGATGGGCGAGTCCACTGAAGCGGTGTCGCAGACCCTTTCGGGCGTGCGCATCGTCAAGGCGTTCGCCGCGGAGGACCGCGAAGCGACGCGTTTCCAGGCCGTCAGCGAGGACTGGCGTCGCCGCAGCCTCCGGACCGTCCGGGCGCGCGCTCTCGGCCGCTCGGTGATGGACGTGACGTACGGCGTGATCCTCGCCGTCACCCTCGGGGCGGGCGGATGGCTGGTCGTCCGCGACAAGTGGGACACGCAGCCCGGCGAGCTCCTTTCGTTCTTCGTCGCGCTCGGCGTCATCCTCAATCCGCTGAAGCGCGTCGTCCACGCGTTCCACACCTGGTCGGAGGCGCTGGCGGGCGCGAAACGCCTGTTCGAGATCGTCGACGGAGAGGTCGAGCCCGCCGACGCGCCGGGCGCCCGCGACGTCGGCCCGGTGCGGCGCGGCGTCCGCTTCGACCGGGTTTCGTTCTCCTATCCCGACACGCCCGACCTCAAGGTCCTCGACGAGGTGTCGCTCGACATCCCGGCCGGCGCGAGCGTCGCGCTCGTCGGCCCGTCGGGCGCGGGCAAGTCGACGCTCGCGGACCTCCTGCTCCGCTTCTACGAGCCGACGTCGGGAACCGTGACGGTCGACGGCGTCCCGCTGTCCGAAACGTCGCGCGCGAGCCTGCGCGCGCAGGTGGCGGTGGTCTCCCAGCAGCCGTTCCTCTTCAATGCGACGCTGTTCGAGAACATCCGCTACGGGCGACCGGACGCGACCGACGACGAGGTGCGCGCCGCGGCGCGCGCGGCCCTCGTCGAAGAGTTCCTCCCCGACCTGCCTGCGGGTTACGACACCGTGGTCGGCGAACGCGGCGCCAGCCTTTCGGGCGGGCAGATGCAGCGCATCACCATCGCGCGGGCGCTGCTCAAGAACGCCTCGATGATGATCCTCGACGAGGCGACGTCCAATCTCGACGCGCGCTCCGAGGCGCTCGTGCAGCAGGCGATCTTCAACCTCGTGCAGGGGCGGACGGCGCTGATCATCGCGCACCGTCTTTCGACGGTCGAGCGGGCGGACCGCATCGTCGTGCTGGAGCGCGGACGCGTGGTCGAAAGCGGCCCGCACGCCGAGCTGCTCGCGCGGCGCGGCGCCTATTTCCGGTTGCAGCAGGCGCAGGTCGGCGCGGCCTGACCGCGGCGGCGCCCGCGCTGCTACCGTCGCCGCTCCCCTTCCCGGAGCCGACGCCATGCCGAGACCGTCCGGACGCGCCCCCGACGCGCTGCGCGAGATCCGTTTCCGCCGGGGCTTCGCCGGCGCCGCGGTCGGCTCCTGCCTCGTCGAGGCGGGGCGCACGCGCGTGATCTGCACGGTCTCGGCCGAGGAGGGCGTCCCCTCGTGGATGAAGGGACGGGGCGTCGGCTGGCTCACCGCCGAATACGCGATGCTGCCCGGATCGACGCGCCAGCGGAAAGCCCGCGACGGGCGCCGCACCGCGGGCGTCGACGGCCGCTCGCAGGAGATCCAGCGGCTCATCGGCCGCACGCTCCGCGCGGTGACCGATCCGGCGGCGTTCCCCGACCTGACGCTTTGGGTCGACTGCGACGTGCTGGAGGCCGACGGCGGCACGCGCTGCGCCTCCGTCAACGGCGCCTGGGTCGCCCTGAAAGACGCGGAGGAGGCGTTGCGCCGCGCCGGGCGGTGCGCGCGCCCGTTCGTGCGCTCGGGCGCCGCGGCCGTGTCGGTGGGAGTGTCGGGCGACCAGGTCCTGCTCGATCTCGATTACGTCGAAGACTCCGCGGCCGACGCCGACATGAACGTCGTGATGAACGGCGACGGACGTTTTCTCGAGGTGCAGGCCGCCGCCGAGCGCCGCCCGTTCACCGGCGACGAACTGCGCGTCGCGCTGCGCCTCGCGGAAGACGGCGTGGCGCGGATCCTCGCGGCGCAGCGCGCCGCGACGGAAGGGCCGCCCGCGTGAAGCTGTTCGTCGGCACCGGCAACCGAAAGAAGCTCGAAGAGCTTCGGCGCCGCCTCGCCGGGACCGGCGCGGAGCTCGTGAGCCCGGGCGATCTGCCGTCCCCGCCGCCGGCGCCCGAAGAGCCGCACCGCACGTTCCGCGCGAACGCCGAGGAGAAGGCGCTGCGCTACGCCGAGAC
>DASPNK010000236.1:0-3260 GCA_035626575.1 Planctomycetota bacterium
CTTCGCCTCGAGGATGGGGACGGCGCCGGCCGGCTCGGCGGCGAGGGCGTAGCTCGCGGGGAGGGGAGTCGTCCCGTCCGGCGTGACGCGCGGCTTGTCGTCGCCGCAGGCGACGAGCGACAGCGCGACGAACCAGAGGGATGCGTGACGGACGAGGGTCATGACGTTCTCCGGAGCGCGGACGGGCGTTCCGTCGCGCGCTCAAGCTTCCTTCAGGGCGGTCGCCGGCGAAAGCCGGGCCGCGCGCCACACGGCGGGCGCCGCGCCGGCGACGCCCAGCAGGACGGATCCGAGCAGTCCGGTCAGGGTCGACGCGGCGTCGACGCGCAGCTCCACCGCGCTCATGGCGAGCCGCACGGCGGCGCCGGACGTCCACGCCTCGGCGAGCTTCAGGCCGACGAGGCCTCCCGCGGCGGCGACCAGCGCGGCCTCCGACAGGAGGGACGACGCCAGCGCGCGCACCGGGTAGCCCATCGTCCTCAGCACGGCGAGCTCGCCGAGCCGATCCTGCACGGCGGCGTTGAACACGTTGGCGCCGCCGCAGACCGCCGCGATCGCGACGAGGCCCGCCATGAGCCACGCGAGGCGCGCGAGCGGCGCGAGGTAATCGGCCAGCTCGCGGTAGTAGACGGTCGACGGCACGACCGTCAGCTCGAGGTCGAGCCTGCGCTTGGCGAACAGCTCGAAGTCCTCGAGGTCGGCGGGGTCCTCCATCCGCGCGAACGTCGCCGACAGGTCGTCGCGCCGAACGAGCCCCTTGAGCGCGTCGACGGGCGTCCACAGCTCCGACTCGATCGTCGTCCCCGGCGCGGCGAAGCGTCCCGACACCCGGAAGACGCCGGTTTCGAACCGCAGCGAACGCCCGACCGCGAACGCGTCTTCGGGCGCTCCGGCCTGTCGGGCGGCCAGCCGGCCGACCATCACTTCGCCGACGCCCGGCGGACGCCCTTCGAGCAGCGTCACCGCCTCGTGCACGAGGAACGCGCGGTCCGACACGCCGCGCACGAACGCCGGATACTCCGGGTCGGGGCTCGAATCCGGCGCGCGTTCCCCGAGCCGCACGTACGTCCCGAGGTGAAGCTCGCCGGACACCGCGGGGACGCCGTGGACGTGCTTCACGCCGCGCACGTTGGCGACGATCAGCTCGGGAAGCGCCGACACCGTGGTGGAGCGCACGACGTCGCGCTCGGCCACCGCGCTCAGGAAGATCGCCGCATCCGCCTGCGCGGCGCCGGAGAACCCGCGGTCGACCCCGCGGCCGAACGACGTCGCCGCCGTGAGGGCGCCGGCGGCGACGGCCGCCGACAGCGCGGCGAGGGCCGTGCGCAGCGGCCGTCGGCCGAGGTTGCGCACCGCGTACTCGAAGGGGAGGCGCCGCACGTCAGTTCCCCCGGATCGCGTCGACCGGCTCGGCGCGCGACGCCCGCCACGCCGGGCCGAGCCCCGCCGCCGCGCCCGCCAGCAGCGCCGCGCCGAGGCCGCGCAATGCGAGCGCCGGATCGGAGGACAGCTCCACCGCGACGCCTTCCGCGCCGAAGCTGACGTGCCCGAGCCGGACGATCAGCAGCCCGGCGGCGACGCCGAAGGCGCCGCCCGCGAGCGACAGCGCGCACGCCTCGAGAAGCACCACCAGCGCGACGTGTTTGCCGCGATACCCCAGCGTGCGCAGCACGCCGAACTCCCGCACGCGCTCCTGCGCCGACATCAGCACGGCGCCCGCCACCAGCGCGAGGACGACGAGGACGCAGATCGACGCCAGCGCGGCGCCGAAGCGCAGCAGCTCGCGCAGGTCCTTGACCGCGGCTTCCAGAAAGCTGGTCTTGGAGCGCGTGTCGGTCGGCGCCTCGGCGTCCTTGAACAGGGCGTCGATCGCCGTCGCGACCTCGCGCGCGCGCGACGCTTCGGCCACGGTCACGTCGAACTGCGTGACCGTGCCGAGCCGATCGACCGGCCCGGCCCGCTGGAGGTACTCGAGGTGCGTGTAGATCACGCCTTCGTCGGTCGGCTCGCCGGACGCGACGACGCCCACGACCTTCACGTCCACGCCGCCGAAGCGGAACTGATCGCCGACCGACAGCCCTTTCCGGGCCGCGAACGCGCGTCCGGCGAGCGCCGCGTCCTTCACGCGGCGGAACGCCTCGCCGTCGCCTTCGATCACGCGGAGGCCGCGCGACGCGAGCAACCCGTCGGCGGGCGCGCCGAGAAACGTGACCAGGTCGAGGCTCGCGCGGCAGTTGTTCAGGAACACCTTGACCGGCAGGACCGCCGTCACGCCTGGAACGCGGCGGATGCGCTCCGCGTACCACTCCGGCAGGAACGAAGTCTGCGGGCAGTAGCGGTTCTTCCGATACACGACGAGCGTGCGCGCGGCCTCGGAGCCGTCGAGCGCGCGGTCGATGCCGTCCTCCAGCGACCCGGTGAGGACCAGCAGGAGCATGGCGAAGGCGACGCCGCCCGCGGTGAGGGCGGTGCGGCCGGGCCGCCGGCCGAGGTTCCGCCGCGCGAGCCGAAGGAGCGGGCTCACGGCCGCGCCTCCGCCGCGCCCGCGGGCGCGTCTTCCGACAGAACTCCCTTGTCGAGCCGGACCATGCGCGTGCCGTAGGCCGCCGCGCGCGGATCGTGCGTGACCATCACCACCGTCTTGCCGCGCTCGCGGTTGAGGCGGCGCAGCAGCGCGAGCACGCCGTCGGCCGACGCATGGTCGAGAGAGCCCGTCGGTTCGTCGGCCACGACGAGCGGCGGATCGGCCACGATGGCGCGGGCCACGGCGACGCGCTGTTCCTGGCCGCCCGACAGCTGCCGCGGGAAGTGATCGGCGCGGTCCGAAAGGCCGACCGCATTCAGAGCGAGCGACGCGCGCCGCTCGCGTTCCGCGCGCGTCAGCCGGAAGAGGCCGAGCGGCAACTCGACGTTCTCGAAGGCGGTGAGCGTCGGCACGAGGTGCGCCTGCTGGAAGACGTAGCCCACGTTCTCCGCGCGCCATGCGGCGAGCGCGCCGCGGCGCGCCGTCGCGAGATCCAGCCCGCCGACGCGCACGGCGCCGCGGTCGGGCCGGTCGATGGCGGCGAGCAGATTGAGGAGCGTCGACTTGCCCGACCCCGACGGCCCGACGAGGACGAGGAACTCGCCGGCTTCGACGTCGAGGGTCACGCCGTCGAGCGGCGTGACGGCGTGCTCGCCCTTCCGGTAGGTCTTCGTCACGTCGCGCAGTTCGATGAACGCCACGGTCAGGGTCCTCCGCGCACGGCGACCCGCGCGCC
>DASPNK010000237.1:0-7417 GCA_035626575.1 Planctomycetota bacterium
ACACGAAGGTCGTCGCGAGCGCGACCCCGTTGGCGACCGCGAGGGATCCCGGCGTGAAGCAGGCGCCCTGCACCGTCACCGACGTGTCGGGCGCCGCCGGCGCCTGGACGGCGACGATGTCCGGCGAGATCGACGTCAGCGTCGGCGCCGTCTGCACGGCGAGCGTCGCCGCCGCGGTGGGCGTCGCGCCGCAGCCGTTGCTCACGACGCAGTCGTACGCGCCCGAATCGCCGCCGACCGTCGCCGCGAACGCCAGCGTCGACGCCGTCGCGCCCGGGACGTCGACGCCGTCCTTGCGCCACTGGTAGCCGAGCGGACCGGCGCCGGTCGCCCCGGCGACGAACACGGCCGGCTGACCGGCGCACGGCGCGGCCGACGCGGGGTGCGTCGTGACGACGGGCGGACCGTCCAGCGTGAGCGCGGCCGCCGCGCTGGTCGTCGAACCGCACGTCGTCGTGATCACGCAGTCGTAGCTCGCCGCGTCTCCCGCCGCGACGACCGGGATGACATAGGTCGCCGCCGTCGCGCCGCCGACGTTCGACCCGTTCTTCCGCCACTGGTAGGCGTAGTTGGTCGACCCCGAAGCGACGACCGTGAACGACGCGCTCCCTCCCGGGCACGCCGACTGCGGCTGCGGCTGCGACGTCACCGTCGGCACGCCGTTGACGGTGAGCGTGGCACCGGCCGAAGTCGCCGACCCGCAGCCGTTGGTCACGACGCAGTCGTACACGCCGCTGGAGGCGGGCGTCAGCCCGGTCGCGACGTAGCCCGACGCGACGGCGCCTGCGAGGGTCGCGCCGTCCTTCCGCCACTGGTACGTCAGCCCGGCGCCCGAAGCGCTGACGGACATGATGACGAAGCCGCCGGAGCACACCGTCTGCGACGCCGGGTTGGTGAGGATCGCCGGCGCCGAGGAGACGGTCAACGCCGCGCCGTTCGACGTGGTCGACGTGCAGCCGTTCGTCACCACGCAGGAGTACGTTCCGGCGTCGCCGGAGCCCGTCGACGGGATGACGTACGTGGCCGCCGTCGCGCCCGCGATGTTCGCGGCGCCTTTCCGCCACTGGTAGGTCAGCGGCGGCGTTCCGGCGGCGGTCACCGAAAACGACGCCTGGGCGCCGAGACAGACCGACTGCGGCGTCGGCTGCGCGGTGATCGACGGCGCCGCGTTCACGGTCAGCACGGCGACGTTCGAGGTCGCCGAGCCGCAGCCGTTGGACACCACGCAGTCGTAATTGCCCGCGGCGCCCGTCGTGACGCCGTTGATCGCGTAGCTCGCCGACGTCGCGCCCGCGAGATTGCTCCCGCCTTTACGCCACTGATAGGAGGGCGCGGTCCCGGACGCGACCACGGTGAACGTGACGTTCGTCCCGGAGCACACCGTCTGGGACGCCGGGTGGACGCCGATCGCGGGCGCCGTCGACACCGTCACGGTCGCGGCGTTCGAGGTCGTCGACGCGCAGCCGTCGGTCGCGACGCACACGTAGGTTCCCGCGTCGCCCGCGGACGCCGACCCGACCGCATAAGTCGCCGAAACGGCGCCGGGGATGTCGGCGCCGTCGCGGCGCCACTGATACGACACGGAGCCGGTCCCAGCCGTCGCCGCGGCGGTCAGGGTCAGCGGCCCGCCCGTGCAGGGCGTCTGGTTGGACGGGTGCGCGGTGAACGTCGGCGGCGCGCACGACGACCCGTTGTAGATGAACAGCGCGAAGTCCTGATCGGTCGAGTCCCCGTTGCCGGGCACGCCGTCGCCCGCGATGTTCGTCGCGGTCACCGTGACGGTGAACGCGCCGGTCGTCCCCGCCGGCAGGAAGACCAGCTCGACGTTGTTCTGCGTGTCCGCCGTGCCGCCCGTCGTCGACAGGGCGCCCGTCAGCACGTTGCCTTTGTAGGTCTGCCCGCCGACCGTCACGCTGAGGTCGAGGTTGTTCACCCAGGCGTTGCCGGTGGTCCCGCCCGCCGCGTCGGTCCAGGCGAGCGCCACGCGGAACGGCAGCGTGGCCGATCCGACGTTGCCGGTCGTCACGTGCGTCGCGCCGGTGGACGCGAGAACGGTCGTCTGATCGACGCGCATCTTGAACGCGCCGTCGAACGCGCGGCCCAGGTCGACGAGCCCCGCGCCCTGCGTGTTGGAGGGCAGCGTGTCGGAGCCGGCGACGCCGGTCAGATACCGCGTGGCGCCCATCAGCGTCGCCTTGGTCATCGCCGGGCTCGGCGCCGGCAGGCCGAGGTTGAGGAAGTGCTGACGCACGAGCGCCGCCGCGCCCGCGACCGCGGGCGTGGAGTGGCTCGTGCCGGTCGACTGGCAATAGAGCGTCTGGCCCGCGGGTTCGTACTGGTCGCACACGCCGCCGCCGTCGTAGCTGAGCGAGCGGCTCGCGGCGCCGAGGATGTGCACTCCCGGCGCCATCACGTCGGGCTTCTTGCGCCCGTCGTGGCACGGCCCCCGCCCGGAGAAAGCGATCACGTCCTGCGCGTTGTTGGCGCTCGTGTTGCCGTAGCCGCAGCCGTCCGTGCCGTTCTGCCGGACGTTTTCCGTGGCGCCGACGGTGATGACGTTCTTCGCCGTGCCGGGGCACGTCAACGTGTTGGCCCCGCTTCCTTCGTTCCCCGCCGCGAAGACGACGCACAGCGGCTGATGCCCCGCGACGCCGGTCTGCGCGTCGCGCACGCGGTTGTCGTGGCCCTGCGCCGTCGTGTTGTAAGTGTTGAGCGGCGCGCCCCCGGCGGTGAACTGCGCCCACGAGTTGCTGCTGATGCGCGCGCCGCCGCCGTACGCCGCGGAGAGTCGCGTCGACGTGCTGCCCGTGAAGTCGCCGTTCCCGTTGTTGTCGAAGACTTTCGTGTTCCCGATCTGCACGAACGGCGCGACGCCGAGCCCGTATCGGTAGCCGGCGGCGTCCACGTACGACGCCCCCGCGAGGTCGTTGTAGCCGGCGACGATCGAGGCGTTGATGTTCCCGTGCCCGTCGCCGCTGTCGGCCAGCGCGTCCGACGAGTAGTTGTTGTTGTAGACAACGCGCGACAGGCCGCCGCCGACGCCGAGGTCTTTGAATTCGTCATTGACGTCCGTCAGCGAGCCGCGGTCGACGCCGTCGTCCGTCACGTCGACGGCGAACGCGAACTGTCCGACCGACGAGAACCCGAGGCCGGTGAGCCATGCGAGATAGCCGGCCCCCGACGGCGCCGTCCCCGCCGCGTTGAGGTTGCCGGCGATGATCTGGTTCTGGATTTCGTCCTGCTTGCGCGGGACGGGCATCCATTCCAGCGCATACGTCGAGGGGTGCGCCGCGAGGCTCGGAAGGAACTCCGCAGGGAGGGCGAAGGCGAGATTGAGGTAGCCGCCCGTGCGCTCCGGCTCGGCGAGCTCCTGGAATCCCGCCGCGCGGAAGGCGCGCTCGAGCGACTCCTCGCGGCCGTCGGCGACGAGCTGCACGACGATCGGCAGCACGCCCTCGAAGCCGGCGGGCAGGCGCCGCAGCTCGGCGTCGAGCTTGAACCACGGTTCGTACCGCCCGCTCCAGGCGACCGGGTCGGCGGCGCGGAACTGCTCGAAGGCGTCCAGCGCGGCGGCGGGCACCGACGTCACGTAAGCGTTCGACGGAACGTACTGGACGACGGAGGCCCCGGTCGCCGACAGCGCCGCCAACCAGGCGTCGCGGACCGGACCGACGAACTGCACGATCCAGAGCGCGTCGCGGTCGCTTCGGGCGGCGTCGCGATACGCCGCGGGAACCGCGTCGTACACGGCGGCGACCGACGGCGGCCACGCGGTATCGAAGGCGCCGACGTTCAACCCGACCACCGCTTCGTGGTCCGCAAGCTCGACGCCGAGGCGGGCCGCCCCCGCGAGGCCGCCCATTTTCTCGCCGTCGAGGAGCGCGAACCGGAACGCGCCGTAGTCCTCCGTGCGCGCGAGCGCCCCCGCGGCGCGGAGAAGCTCGTAGGCGCGGCGCCCTTCGACGTCGTCGCCGAAGCGCGCCCGATGGACGTTCGCCGGAGAGACGTAGCCGGGGGCGGCCGAGACCTGGGCGAACACGCAGGCGGACAACAGCGCCGCCGTCGCCGCGACGCGGCGGAACGAGTGTGACGTCATCGATGGATCCGGCGGAGCGCAGGCCTTGGGGGAGGCGCCGCGCACGAGAAACGGCGTCGACAGTTTACGCCGCGCGCCGCCCGAACGGATGCCGAAAACCGGGCCGCCGCCGCATTCCCGCCGCCGCGTCTTCGTTCAACCGACGGCGGCGCGTCGAGTTTCGCGCCGCCGCCCCGGCGGCGCTTTTCGGCGCGCGCGGGCCGCCTCGGCGCCGGGACGCGCGCCCGGCCGCCGCGGCGTCGCGCGTCAACGCACCGGGACGCCGACGGTCGTGCGGACGGTCGTGGTCGTGGTGCGCGGCAGCTCCAGCGTCACCGGCGTCCCCGTCCCGAGGTTGAGGGTGCGGGGCGCGAGCGCGGACGTCGTCGACCACTGGAGCCGCGCTTCGACGGCGGCGATGCGCCACGCGCGGGCGTCGGCTTCGATCTCGGGGAGCAGTTCGACCAACGCCGTGAGCTTCCGGCTCCTCGCGAAGCGCTCGAGGTCCGCCAGGGCGACCGCGGCTTTCGCCTCCGGCGCGTCGTACAGGCGGCCGAGCAGCCGCCGCAATTCGCCGACGAGCGCGGCGCGCCGTTCCTTCTCCTTACGCAGGCGCTCGAGGCGCGCGTCCTCCTCGGGGCTCAGCCACCGATCGCCGCGCTTCACCCATCCCTTCGCGCGCAGCGCCGCCTCGCGGTCGAGCCACCGTTCGCCGACCTTCACCTGGCCGAGCGCGGCGCGCGCTTCGGCGTGGTCGGGCGACGCTTCGACGACGCGGCGCAGTTCGGCGCGCCGTTCGGCGTAGAGGCCCTGCGCTTCGCACCAGCAGGCCAACGCGAAGCGGCCTTCGACGTCGGCAGGCGCCAGCTCGCGGGCGCGGGCGGCGTACTCCTCGGCGCGCGTCGGCTTGATCTCCACCGACGCGACGTCGGCGGACTTGAACGTCAGCTCGCCGCCGCAGGTGCGGAACGTCGTCCGCTCCGCGTCGCGAGCCGTCAACTTGCCTTCGAACGTCCGGCCGTCCTTGAGCTTCAGCTCGTCGGCCCGGGCCGCGCCCGTCGCCGCCATCGCCGCGACGAGCCAGAGACGCGTTCGCATGGTCGCACCTCGACCGCTCCGTCCGGGAGTTTAGGCGGGTCCCCGCCGAAAGCGGCGGGAAATCTCCCAAATCCACCCGGCCCGGCGCCGCCCTGCCCGCGGGGGCCGGCGCCGCAAGGCGACCGACCCTACGATCGCCCGCCCACGCGCTTCCCTGGCCGCGACCGCCGTCGCGGCGGAGACCCTCCATGCTCAAGACCCATGCCTTCCGGGCGCTCGTCCTCGCCGTGCTGACGTCGCCTCTCGCCGCCCAGGCCCTGTCGGGCTCTTACGTGATCGGGCCGGGCGGTTCGTACGCCAACATCGCCGCCGCCGGCGCCGCCCTCGTCGCCAACGGCGTCGCCGGACCCGTGACGTTCCAGGTGATCGCCAACGACGTCGGCCCTTGGACGATCCCCGCGATCACCGGTCAAGGCGCCTCCAATCCGATCGTCTTCGACGGCGGCGGCGCGACGGTCATCTCCGGCGTCTCGCCGGTGCTGACGTTGAACGGATGCTCGCACGTCACGTTCCAGGGGTTCGTCGGCTCGTTCACGACGGGCACCTTCGTGTCGGTGATCGGGACGACGTCGAACTGCACCTTCCGCGCCTGCCAGGTGGTCGCGCCCGTCGTGACCAGCGGCACGACGAAGGTGTTCGACTTCGCGGGCGGCTCCGACTGCGTCGTCGAAGACTGCAGCTTCGGCGGCGGTTGGGAGGCGTTCTTCATGCAGCCCGCCTTCAACGGCCTGCTGATGCAACGCAACCGCATCACCACCGGGGGCTGGTGGACGGGTCGTCTCGGCGGCGCCAACGCCGTCTTCCGCAACAACTTCGTCGCGGGCACGTCCAACTACGGCCTGTCGTGCGGCGTGAGCGGCAGCCCTCTCGCGGCGACCAACCTCAAGATCCACAACAATTCGTTCTACACGAACCATCCGGCGAGCGGCTCGCAGTACAACATCCTGCGCTGGTACGCCGACGCCGCGGTCAACAGCGAAGTGTTGAACAACGCGATCCACGAGATCCACTTCAACACGACGAACGGCTTCATCATGTGGTGCAGCGGCACATACCGCCCCACGGTCATGGACTACAACGTCTACCACCTGATCAACGGCCTGGCGTTCATGTTCGCGGGCGCCAACGTCACGTTCGCTCAGTGGCAGGCGCTCGGATTCGACGCCTCCGGCCAGCTCGGCGACCCGCTCTACGTCAACCCGAACGGCGCTCCCGCCGACCTGTCGATCCAGCAGGGTTCGCCGTGCATCGGGACCGGGACCGTGATCGTGACGGTGACCGACGACTTCTTCGGCAATCCTCGCGGCCCGGTGTTCGACGTCGGCGCCCATCAGCTCGGCGCGAACAACATCCTGTCGTTCGTGACCTCGGGCGGCGGCGTCGGCGACCTGTTCGTGTCGATCTCCGACCTCGACCCGAACGCCGTCTCCGGCTACATGCTGATCTCCGCCGACACGTCGCATCCGTTCAAGTCCGGCCCGCTTTTCGGCATGTGGCCGGACTTCACCACCTGGACGATCCTCACCGACCCCGCTCCGGCGTTCCCCGGCAACCCGCTGCACTTCGTGTGCAACGTTCCGGGCGTCTTCCCGGCGACCCCGTTGACGGCGCCCGCCGGCAGCTTGAGCTTCCTCGGCGGGTCGTCGTGGGACGTCTGCGCGCTGATTCTCGGCTTCGGAAACGCCTACGTCGGCGTCTCGAACCTGATCCGCGTCAACTGGTGAGCCTCGAGGCGCTCCCGCGCCAAGCCCATCGTCGCCCCGTCGCGCCGGCCGAGCCGCCGCGCCACGGGGCGCTTTCACGGACGTGCGAATCCGCGCGACCCGCCCTTTCAGGCGCGAAGGCCTTCGAAACGTCCGCCTTGCCGGCGCAAGGCCCTGCCCCCTACGATCCCGCCGCCCGTCTTCCCTACACCGCGACGACCGTCGCGGCGGAGTTCCTCATGTCGATCAAAACGTTTGCAGTCCGCGCGTCGGCGCTCGCCGTCCTCGCGCTTCCCGCCTTCGGTCAAGCGCTCTCCGGCACCTACGTCGTCGGCCCCGGCGGCGCCTATCCCAACATCGCCGCGGCGGGCGCCGCGCTCGTGGCGAACGGCGTCTCCGGCCCGACCGTTTTCCAGGTGACCGCGAACGACGTCGGCCCCTGGACCTTCCCCGCGATCACCGGCCAGGGCGCGGCCAATCCGATCGTCTTCGACGGCGGCGGCGTAACCTCGATCTCCGGAACGTCGCCGGTGCTCACGCT
>DASPNK010000238.1:0-2560 GCA_035626575.1 Planctomycetota bacterium
CGCTCGGCGAGCGCCTCGGCGTTACGACCGAGGTCGCCAATCCGCTCGCCCGCGTCGGCGTCCGGCCGGAGCTGACCCAGACGCTCGCCGTCGACGAGATCTCGCCGATGCTGATGCTGTCGCTCGGCCTCGCGCTGCGCCGTCCCTAGTCACGAGTCGAGGTCGCCGTGATCGAAGTCAATCTGCTGCCGGGCGCTTCGAAGAAGTCGAAGGGTCGTGGCAGGAGCGCGAAGAGCGCCGGCAAGGGGCTGTCGCTCTCGCTGCCGAAGCTCCCGGGCGTATCGGGCCGCATGCCGACGCCCGATCGGATGACGCTCGCCATCGTCGCGAGCTGCATCATCGGGCCGCTCATCATCGCCTGGCTCTTCCTCGGCGCGCGCAGCGAGAAGGCGCGCGTGTCCGAGGAGATCGAGGTGGCGGTCGAGGATTCCACGCGCTACGCGAAGCTCATCGCCGCCTCGGCCAAGCTGCAGGCGCGGCGCGACACGATCGCGCAGAAGCTCTCGATCATCCAGCAGATCGACGCGGTGCGCTACGTCTGGCCGCACGTCATGGACGAGGTCAGCCGCGCGCTCCCGGAGTACACCTGGTTGACGCGCGTCGGGCAGCTCGACACGGGCGCCGACCGCATCGCCATCGAGATCAGGGGGCAGACGGGGAACAACTTCGCGCTGACCCGCTTCCTGACCGACCTCGAGCAGTCGCCGTTCCTGCGGAACGTGACGCTCCAGAACATGGACCAGGCGCGCATCCGCGAGGACAGCGACCAGCTCGTGTACGACTTCATCATCGAGGCGAACTACGAGGTGCCGCCGCCCGATGTGATCCAGACGGTGCCGATCTTCGGCGCGGAGGGCGACTGACATGGCGCTCGGCATACCGCAGGATCCGGCGCAGCAGAAGAAGCTGCTCGGCGTGATCGTCCCGCTCCTGGCGGCGTTCCTCTACTGGAACTTCGTGCACAAGAAGCAGGTCGAGGAGATCACGACCATGCAGGAGCGCCTCGAGGAGCTCGAGACCAGCAACCGCGCCGCGCGGGCGAAGGCCGCCAGCGGCGGTGCGGAGCTGGAGAGGAAGCTCGCGACCTATCGCGCCCACATCGATCGGCTCGAGCAGCTGATCCCGCTGCGGGAGCAGGTGCCGGAGCTGCTCCGGACCATGGCGCAGAACGCCCTCGAGACGGGCGTCGACCTCAAGACGCTGCGTCCCGCGGAGGACCAGCCGGGGCAGTTCTATACCAAGCAGGTCTACGAGTTCGGCGCGACCGGCGCCTACCACGACCTCGGCGAGTTCATGACCTCGATCGGCTCGCTCCCGCGCATCGTGACCACGACGGACCTGACGCTGCAGCCGACGAAGGGCACGACGCGCACAGGCGAGCAGGAGCTCGAGGCGAAGTTCAACATCGAGACGTACGTGATACCGGAGAAGCCGCTCGCCCCGCCGCCGACGGACTCGGCGGACGCGAAGGGGAAGAAGGGCGGCCGGAAGTCGTCGGGAGCGAAGAAGGGATGAGCCGGATGGCGAGAGCCGCGGCGCGGGCCGGCTGGGCGCTCCTCCTCACGCTCGTCGTCGCTTCGGCGGCGCAGGCGCAGGAAGGGGAGGGCGGCGCCAAGGCGAAGTCCGCGAAGGGCAAAGGGAAGAAGGGGAAGGGCGACGTGGTGGCGGAAGGACCGAAGTTCAACGCCGACACGGTCAAGCTCGTCTTCGACCGCGAGGTGTTCGGCTACGCCGGCGCGGGTCGCCGCGACCCGTTCACGCCGCTCACCGGGAAGGGAGCGGCCGCCATGGGGCCCCGCTTCCAGGACCTGAAGCTGACCGGCGTCATCTACGTGCCGGGCGACGGCCGTGCGAGCGTCGCCACCGTCGAGGACGCCGATGGCAAGAAGTACCGCGTGCGTCGGGGCGACGTCGTGGGCAACACCCGCATCGTCGACATCGGCGCGCGCCGGGTCGTCGTGATCGTTCAGAATTTCGGCCTGGAGCGGCGCGAGGTGCTCGACATCCAGCGCAAGGCCGCCGCTGAGGAGGGGACTACCTGATGATGCCGATCTTTGCGCTCTGGGCCGTCGTCCAGGCCGCCGTCGCCTCCGTGAGCGGGCTCGCCGTCGCGCCGGTCGACGACCGCACCGAGGTCGCGATCGCGGTCGACGGCGCCGTGACCTGGAACGACTTCGCGATGAGCGATCCCGCGCGGATCGTCATCGACGTGAACGGCTCCCGCAACGCGCTCCGGCAGCAGCGCTACCTCGGGCTCGACCGCGGCGGCGTGCGCGCCATCCGCGTGAGCCAGTACCAGCCGGAGGTCGTGCGCATCGTGATCGATCTCGCCGCGCCCGCCGCGTACACCGTGGACGCTTCCGGCGGCGCTCTGCGCGTCCGCTTCGCGAACCCCGCCGGCGGCTTCGAGCCGTGGCGCACGGGAGACGCGCCGGCGGGCGTGGTCGCCGCGCAGCCGGCACCCGCGGCCGCGCCGCAGCAGCCGATCGCGTACGCCGCACAGGATGCCCCCCTGCGTCCGCCGCCGGGCCGGCCGATCACGGTCTATTTCGAGGCGACG
>DASPNK010000239.1:0-2111 GCA_035626575.1 Planctomycetota bacterium
CGCGAGATCCGCGCGTCGGATCGCGCTGGTCTCGGAGTCGACGACGAAGAGGGCGCCGTCGCCCGCCGCGAGGCCGCTCGGCTGCGCGAGCGCGGCGCGGCCGGCCGGGCCGTCGACGAGGTCTTCGCGCCCGGAGCCCGCCCACGCGGCGATCGTCCCGGTGCGCCGGTCGAGGCGCCAGATCTGGTGAAGGCCCGCCATCGCGACGTAAAGGGCGCCGTCGGCGCGCGCGACGTCCCACGGCGACGCGAGGTTCTGCTCGAGGGCGGGGCGCCCGCCGCGACGGTCCCGACCCTGGACGCCCGTCCCCGCGAGGACGGTCGTCGCGCCCGACGCGAGGTCGATCGCGCGGACCGCGTGGTTTTCCACGTCGGCGACGATCAGCGAGCCTCCGTCGACGCAAAGCCCCTGCGGTCCGGCGAAGCGCGCGGTCGACGGCGGGCCGTCGCGCAGCCCGCGCACGCCGTCGCCGAAGACGCGGAGCGTGCGGACGCGGCCGTCGGCGTCGGGAAAGGTCGTTTCGACGACGCGGTGATGCCCGGAGTCGGCGACGTACATCCGGTCCGCGGTCGTCCGCACCTTCCCGGGGAAGCGGAGACCGGAAGCGCCGCGCACTTCGGCGTCGCGCCGCAGCGCGAGCGGCGCGGCGGCGAGGGTCCCTTTCGCCGCATGCAGCTCGAGCAACGCGGCGACGGTGCGGTCCAGCACGTCGCGCCGCCCCTCGCCGGAGATCGAGCCGACCACGTAGCCCTCGGGGTCCACGACGCAGAAGGTCGGCCACGCGCGCACCGCGTAGCTCGACCACACGGCGCGCCCGCGATCGACGAGGACCGGATGGTCCACGTCGTGGCGCCGCACCGCCGCGCGGACCGCCGCCGGGTCCTGCTCATGGTCGAACTTCGCCGAGTGGACGCCGATCACCGTGAACGGCCGGTCCCGATACTTCGCCTCGAGCCAGGCGAGGTCGGGAAGGACGTGTTGACAGTTGATGCAGCAGAACGTCCAGAAGTCGAGCAGCACGACGCGCCCCTTGAGCTCCCCGGCGAAGGAAAGCGGACGGTCGGTGTTGATCCAGGCGAAGCCCTGGGGAAGCTCGGGGGCGCGCAGGCGCACGGGCGGCTCCTTGAGACGTTGGGCCGCCGTCGGAGTCGCGGCGCACGCGATCAGCAAGGCGGCGAAGACGGAGGCGGACCGGTGCGGCATGGGAGGCGCCGCCGCCCGAGGCGGGCGGCGTCCTCTTTAACGCAGGCCGGCGCGCCGCGCTTCGCGCCGGGGGCGGGGCGCGCGCCCCGGGACGGCGCGGACGGACGCAAGGTCTTTCGGGCCGAACCCGTCGGGCAGGAGCTCGCCCAGCGTCCGGGTCCGCGCGGCGCCGCCCGCGTCCGCCATGTGGATCGGAAACCCCTCCGCGTCGGCCGCGCCCGCGAACTCCCGCAGGACCTGTCGGCAGGCGCCGCACGGCGCCGCGCCTTCCGACGTGGCGACGGCGAGGGCGACGAAGGCGGTGCGCCCCGACGCGACCGCGGCGAACACGGCGACGCGCTCCGCGCAGACGGTGAGTCCGTAGGACGCGTTCTCCACGTTGCAGCCTTCGACCACCGAGCCGTCGGCGCAGAGCAGCGCGGCGCCCACGCGGTAGCGCGAATAGGGCGCGTAGGCGCGCTCGCGGGCGGCGAGGGCCCGCCGGATCAACGCGGCGGTCGAGGGGCGTCGGTTCACGCGGCGTCCTTGGGTTTCGAGTCCATCGCCCGCCAGGAGAACACGGCGAGCGTGACGCCGGTGAGCGGCAGCACGAACGCCGTCATCGCCGATCCGAACGCGTCCATCGCGGCATCCCCGCGGGCGGAGAGGACGAGCCAGGTCGTGTACACGGCGTAGTAGCCGAGGAAGAGCGCGCCCTCCCACCGGTTGATGCGGCGTCCGATGAAAAACACGGGAAGGCAGGCGACCGAGACCGCGATCATCACCGGAACGTCGAATCTCTGAGAGCTCGGCGGCACCGGAATCCCGTCGGGCGCGACCAGCGACCCGAGTCCGAGCACGGCGAGCACGTTGAAGATGTTCGAACCGACGACGTTGCCGACCGCGATGTCGCGTTCGCCGCGGACCGC
>DASPNK010000240.1:0-3601 GCA_035626575.1 Planctomycetota bacterium
GGAGCGTCTCCGCGTCGCGGAGCGACAACGCAAGCTCGGGCGCATCGCCCGCCGTCGAGGGAACCGAGGCCGGAAGCGTGGCGGGCGTCTCGACGGGCGCCTGCGCGGCGGCGCGCGACGCGGTCGCGACACACAGGGCGAAAGCGACCACGGACGGACGGAGTCGGGACGTCGGCGGCATGCGGGCGCGACACGTTGACCGCGCGACGCGCCGCCGTCAACGGAGGTAGGGCTTCGCCTCCGCGTCGCGGCGCTCGGAGTCCTCCGCGCGCCACGTCGGCTTCATCCGCTCGGCGACGGCCCGCGCGAGTTCGGCCGGCCCCTCGTCGGCGAGGCGCCGCGCCGCGGCGACCAGATACGCGCGCGCGACCGGAGTCTCGAGGCGCGCCAGCGCGACGAGGAGGATCTCGGCCTCGGGCGCCTTCAGGTCGAGCGCTTCACCGAGCGCCGCCGCCGCGTCGGCCTCGCCGAGGCGGCCGAGGCATTCGGCCGCGGCCGCCTTCTCGGCGCCGGTCGCCTTCCGGAAAAGCGCGAGCGCGGGCGGCCCCGCCTCCGGGACGCGGAGGATCCCGGCGAGCCGCAACGCCTCCCGGCGGACGTCGGCGCGACGGTCCTGGATCGCCGCGACGAGGAGCGCGCCCGTCCGTTTGCCGAAGCGACGGACCATGCCGTCGAGGACCGCCGCGCGATCCTCCTCCGACGCCGCGCCGTTGAGGGCCTCCGCGCCGAGAAGGAAAAGCTCCCGGTCCGGCCCGTCGGGCGCCGTGCGCTCGACGCCCGCGAAGCCTTCGAGGCGTTCGTTCGCCAGCGCGCCGAGGGCCTCCTTGAACCGCAGGCGTTCGTCGTCCGGGAGGCGCTGCGACGCCGCGCGCAGTTCTGGCAGGTCGGAGGCCTGGAAGAGGCCGGGAAGCTGGACGCTCGCGCGGACGAACTCGCGCGCGCCGAGTTTGCGCGCGAATTCCCCGCGGGCGCGGAGCCCGTCGAAGATCAGTCGCTTCAGCGCGCGCCGCCGTTCGAGCACGTCCCGCAGTTCGGAGAGCGCGAGCGCGCGGCGCACGAAGGTCTCGGTCTCCCGGCCGGCGTCGCCGCCCGCTTCGACCATGTCGACCAGTTCGTGCAGCACGCCGCTGCGCAGCGGTCGGAGGAAGAGGAGCTTGTCGGTGGCCCGCGAAGCCTCGGACGCGGGCCCGGCGCCGCCCACCAGCACCCGAGGCGTCTCGGCGCCGCGAAGGACGGACGTGACGACGTACGCCGTGGCCTGCACGCCAGCGACGTCCCGCTCGTCGTGGAAGCGCGCGCGGACGATGCGCGGCGCTTTGTCGAGGAGAACCGACTCGAGAAACGTCCGGTACCCGTCGGGGCGCGAGTCCTGCGCGACGGCCGACGCGGAGCACGCCGCGACGATCGGGAGGATGCGGGCGAGACGGCGGATCACGGGCGCCATGATGAGCCGCCGGCCCGCGGAAGGAAAGCCGCCCTGAGGCGCGGCGGGGCGAAGCTCAAAAAAAGGGCCGGCGTCGCCCTTCCCGGGCGGCGCCGACGATCGTCGCCGCGCCCGACGGCGCGGCGCGGGCTTCACGCCGGGCGACGGGCTTCGGAGAGCAGCGCGGCCTCCGCCTCGCGGCGGCGGTCGAGCTTCTCGGTGCGCACGACGATGAAGCGCTTGACCTCGGTCAGAGTGCCCATGAACAGGGCCTGCCGACCTTCCCAAATCGTGTAGAGGCGCTTGCCGCGGACGGCGCCGGAGTACGTGATCTTCATCGGGGCTGACCTTCGTCTCTCGCCTTGGGGCGTTCGCTCGAGACGCCCTCCGGAGAGCAAAGACGGGGCCGCGCGGTCGCGCATCTCCGCAGATCTCGAAACGCACGCGGTTTCCGAACGGCGGCCGTCGTCGATGGGTCCGTCGGCGGCGCTCCGGCCTGCACGCGTCGGGGCGACACGGTTCGATCGGCGCCCCAAAACGTGCAGGCGTGCGTTCCTGGACGGCGCCTCAGCGGCCCGACGGCGGCTCGGTGGGAGCGGCGACGACGCCGAGATCGAGCTGCGCCGCGCGGTCCCGGAGCTCCGGGTCGGGGCCTTGAGCGAACCAACCCGCGGCCAGCGCATACAGCAGCACGCCGGCGGCGACGCCTGCGTAGGCGACCGCCGCACGCCGCAACCAGGCGCGGAATCGGCGCGCGCGGTCGGCTTCCGCCTCTTCCACCAGGCGGTCGTCGAGCCGGCCGGCGAAATCGGCGTCGGCGCGGACGCCGGCGTCCGGCGCGGCGTCGAGGAGGCGCTCGAGGCGCGCGGCTTCTTCACTCAGCAAGGGGTCGGCCGCGAGGGCCGCCTCGAGGGCGGCGACGTCCTCCGGCGACAGGCGGTCGAACCGCCGGTCGAGCGTCAGTTCGGCGAGGCGATCAAGATTCATGGCGGGGCTCGCGTCCCTGCGGCGCGACCTGGGCGACCCCCGAGAGGAGGTCGCGCAGACGGCGCACCGCGTGGAACATGCGGGATTTGACGGTGCCGACGGGAATGTCGAGAGTGCGCGCGACCTCGGCGTAGTCGCGCTCCTGCATGGCGCCCAGGACGAAGACCTCGCGCATGTCGGCGGGCAGGCGCGCGACGGCCTTTGCGATGGCCTCCGCCAGTTCGGAGCGCTCCGCGCCCGCTTCGGGCCGCACGGCGTCGCCCGGAAGACGTTCGCCGAGGCTCCCCTCGCCCTCCTCGTCGGTCGCATCGAGGGACCGTTCCGGAGTCCGATGGCGTCGGCTCCGGTAGGCGTCGATCCAGACGTTGCGGGCGAGAGTGAACAAGTAGGTCCTGAAGGAGGCTTTGGGTACGTAGTCGACCCGGTGCCGGAAGAGCTTGACGAACAGCTCCTGGGCCAGGTCTTCGGCGAAGTCCCGGTCCCGGCTCATCGCCCAGTAATAGGTGACGACGCCGTCCCGGTGGCGTTCGACGAGCGCGCTGAAGGCCGCCGCGTCGCCTTCCTTGAAGGCCAGCATCAGCCGAGCGTCCTCGTCGGGCGCCATGGGATCGCTAACGGAGCGCCGGGGCCGGGGGTTCAAAGGTCCGCGCCTCGCGGGGTTACTTCGGCGGCGCCACGAGATGCAGTTCCCCGGGGATCAGCGTCCCTTCGGCCGCCGCGCCGCCGCCGAACTCGATCGAAATCGGGGCGGAACGGGCCGGGCCCGGGACGAAAAGCTCGCCGCGGGCGTCGGGGAGCCCGAACCAGGAAGCGGCCGGCCCCGCCGCCGGGTCCCACGCGTCCGGGGGCGGGCCGAAGGAGGGCCCCGAGCCGAGGAGCCGCGCGACGCCGCGCCACGGCGTCGGCCCCGGAAGGCGCAACAGCGCCTGAGGGGCGGTTTCCAGGACGAGGTCGAGGAAGGCGACGTTGCCGCCGCCGAGGACGTCGACGGAGGCTTCCGACGGCGCGAAACAGTCCGCCGCCGCGACCACGACCGCCCGCCCCCGCGGAACCAGCTCGAAGACGGCGTCGCCGAAGACGTCCGTGCGGGTCGTCTCCCACGGAGCGTCCTCGACGACCACGACGACGGACGCCGCGGCGACCGGTTCCCTCTCGACGCCGACGACGCGCACCACGAGTCGATCGGCGTAG
>DASPNK010000241.1:0-2663 GCA_035626575.1 Planctomycetota bacterium
GGTCTTGAACCAGCGTCCTTCGACGTCCTGGGGCGCATAGCGCGTGGAAAGCGGTTCGGTCATGTCGCCCTCGAAGGGGCGAATCTCTCACGGACCGCGCGCGCGGCCAACCGCGGCGCTCAGCGCGACGAGCCGTCGAGCGGCGCCGCAGGCCCCGCGCCCGAGGGGCACGCGACGCCCGCGAAGGCGGCGAACGTCGCCGCGAGGCACGCCGGCGACGTCGGGGCGTCGATGACGACGCCGGCGCGCACGCCCGGACCCGCCAGAAGGAGCGGGACCTCGCGGTCGTAGGCCCACGGCGTGCCATGGGAGGCCGGATTCCGCGAAAACAGGTGGAACGGCTCGGGGACGACGTACACGTCGGGCGCGGTCGCGACGGGAAGCGTGCGACGCACGCGCGCGGCGACTTCGTCGGGCGCCGGGTCGCGCAGCAGCCGCGCAACGGCGTAGGCGGCGCGGACGCCGGCCGTGCGCGCCACGGCCGCGGCGGCGGCGTCCTGCGCGGCGGCGCGGTCGATCTTCCGCGCTTCGAGCCGCGCGCCGTTCAACACGAGGAAGCCGCCCTCCTGCGCGAGGGTCCAGCGCTCCGGCGCAGGATCGCCGTACCGCGCCGCCAGCGCCGATTCGGCCGCGGCGCGGAGTCGGCGGACGTCGACGCGTCCCGCCTTCACGCCCCGCCGGACCGCCTCCTCGGGCACGGGGCCGACGCCGTGGTCGGACGTCAGCGCGACGAGGTACCGCCCGCGGCCGGCCGCGTCGTCCAGCATCCGCAGCAGGCGCGCGACCTGCGCGTCGGTCGCGAGGAGCATCGCCCGGGCCTCGTGGCTGTGCGGGCCGTAGAGGTGCCCGACCAGATCGACGGCGGAGAAGCCGACGAACAGCATGTCGGGGACGTCGTCCGCCCCCGCCCGATAAACGCGCAGCGCCTCGGCCGTCGCCTCCAGCACCAGTTCGTTGCCGAAGGGCGTCGTCACCGCGGCGAGCGCGCGCTCGGCGCGCGACGCCCCCGCCGGCGCCGCCCCGGAATGCGGAAACGCGTTCCTCCCGTCCGGCCCGCGCTCCCACGGCGCCGCGTCGGGCCCGAGGTCCGCGAACGCCGCGTCCGGCCCCCCGCGATCCCAGCGCCGCGCCGCGCCCCGCTCGACGGGGTCGGCCGCGTTGAAGGCGGCGAGGAACGGCGGCGGCGCCGCGCGGGCGGCGGGGCTCGTGGTCCACCATCCGGCGCCGTAGTCGCACCACGCGGCGAGGTCCGCCGACGGGCCGACCGTCAGCAGGGCGGATCGCGCCTTGAGCGCGAACCCGAGGACGCGCGCCTCCGGTCGGGCGGCCTTCAACGCGTCCCCGAACGTCGGCGCACGAAGCCGGGACCAGGTCGCGCCGGGAATGCGCGCTTCGGGCGGCGGCCCGACGGCGGCGAGCGTCGGGTCGAGCACGCAATCGACGAGGGCCCCGGTCGCCGGGTCCGGCCAGTCGTTGGCCGGGATTCCGTGCACGGAAGGCGGCGCTCCGGTCCCGAGGACGGCGTGGCCCGGAGCGGTTTCGGTGCAGGCGTGTTCGTACGCGCACCGCGTGGACCGCGTCCCTTCGCGCTCCAGCCGCAGGAAACCGTCGGGGCCGAACCAGGGACGCGCGGCGTCGTAGGTCTCGCGCGACAGCTGGTCGACCACGACGAGCGCCAGGAGGCGCGGCGGCTCGGCGGCCGGGCCGCCCGCCGGGACGGGCTCGGTCCGGCCCCCAGGACGGCTCTCCTGCGCGGCGACGGCGGCGGCGCCGGCGGCCGACGCGATCAGGATCAGGAGGCGACGCGGCATGGCGACGGAGGGGACGGTATCCTCGTCGCCGGCCGGGGACCCGTGAAGGAAGCGCGAAGTCCGCCGGCCGCCTCTTTCCGTCGCGTCGCCCGCCGAGATTCCGATGCCGCGCCGCCTGCTCCTTCTCCTCCTCGTCGGATGCGTCGTCGCGGCCGCAGCGCTGCAGGCCGACGAAGACGTGCGCGGCGCGACGAAGTCGCTCGCGCGCCGGCTTCGCCTCGCGCCGCACCTCACGCTGGAGGAACGCCTCGCCGAGGTCGGTCCGCGGTCGCGAGCCCGTTGGTCCGCGCGCTTCGCCGCCGCCGGCGCGCCCCGGCCCCCGGGCCGCGTCGTGCTGCTCGCGTTGAAGGAGGAACGCCGGCTCGAGGTCTACGCCGGCCCGCGCGACGCGCCCGACGCCGCGCTGCGCCTCGCGGCGCGCTTCGCCGTCCGCGGCGCGAGCGGCGGGCCCGGCCCCAAGTCGCGTTCCGGCGACCGCCAGCTGCCGGAGGGCGTCTACGCCTGCGAAGGCCTGAATCCCAACAGCATCCGCCACGTGAGCCTGCGCGTCGGCTACCCCAACGCCGAGGATCGCGCCGCCGCGGCGGACGCCGGCGTGTCGCGTCTCGGCGGCGACGTCATGATCCACGGCGGCTCCGGTTCGATCGGATGTCTCGCGGTCGGCGACGAGGCCGCCGAGGATCTCTTCACGCTCGCCGCCGACGTCGGCGTCGGCGCGGTCGAGATCGTGATCGCGCCGTGCGACCTGCGCGTGCGCGACGCGCCGCCGCTCCCGGCCGACGCGCCGCCGCGGACGGCCGACCTCTGGCGGACGCTCAGACTTCGGATGGCGTCGCTCGGCGCCGTGGCCGC
>DASPNK010000242.1:0-4247 GCA_035626575.1 Planctomycetota bacterium
CGAACGCGACGGTCAGCCCGTCGGGCAGCTCGAGCGGATCGCCGGGCGCGTAGCCGAGGCCGACGTCAAGCACGCCGAGCGACGTTCCCGGTGGCGACTCGATGCTCACCTGCAGGCCCGGGGTCACGCCGATCTGCCCGGCGCCGAGCGCCGTCAGCGTGAAGCGTCGGTCGGAGGAGCCTTCGAACCGCCCGCCCGCGACGACCGGCGCGCCGAAGGCGCCGGTCGGGTCGGGACGGTTGTTGACGCGCGGTGAAAAGTCGAATCGGTATCCCGGCTCCGCGACGACGCGGAGACGCCCGGAGGCGTCGATGGTCGCCTGGAGGTTCGGCGCGGCGTCGAGCGCCGACACCACCTCGCCGACCGACGTCGCGCCCGAAAGGATCGGGATGCGGACCTGCTGCGTCGTGCCGTCGGCGTCCCGCGTGATCGACACGGTGAGAACGCCGTCCCGGATCGGGAACGGCAGGCCCGAGTCGTTCAGAAGCTGGTCGCGGACTTTTCCGTCGCCGTCGAGATCCTTGAGCGGGTGGAGACCGGTCAGGGCGGTGTAGCCGCCGTCCGGCGGCACGCCGGTGGCGTGGGCGTGGTTGACCTGCGCGATCAGCTGGCGCGCGGCGTCGTCGAGGGCGCGCGTCTGGTCCTGGACGAGCGACGGATCGAGATCGAGAAGCCCGCGCAGCTTCCCGGTCCGCGGCTGGAAGTCGACGGTGGCGCCGCCGACGCGCAGTCGCGAAGTCTGCCCCGGGCCCGACGCCTTGAGCAGCTTGACCTGGTTCGCGCCGTTCGGATCGACGAGCAGTTGACCCGCGGACGTCACCACCGCCGCGCCGGTCGCGGTGAACGACACGGACACGTCGACGAAGGCGCCCAGCTCGCCGAGCAGGCGGTCCTGCGCATCGCGGATGTCCGCCGGGATCTCGCCGCCGAAGCCCGCCGTCGTCACCGTGCGGTTGAGCGCGGCGAGCTCGCGCGCGACGCGGTTGACCGAGTCGACGGCGTTGTGGATCGCGTCCGTCACGCCGACGCGGACGTCGCGGAGCGCGGCGCGGGAGCTCTGGAAGGTCTGCGAGAGGTCCTTCGCCTTCTGGAGCAGCGTCGTCTGCGACGCCGTCTCGCCCGGCGAGTAGGCGAAGTTGCGCACGCCGTTGAAGAAGCCGTTGAGCGCCCCGGAGAGGCCGAACGGCCCCGGTTCGCCCCACGCGCGCTCGAGCTGGTCGTAGACCTCCTTCTCCGCGGAGGCCCGCCCGTGCTCGCCGTACTGGTTGCGGAGGCGCACGCCGACGAAGTCGTCGGACATGCGTTGGATGCTCGCCGCGCCGACGCCGCGGCCGATCGCGAGGCCGGGGCGGAGCACGTCGGGCGCGGCGGGGGCGAAGTTCACGCGTTGCCGCGAGTAGCCGCGGGTCGACGCGTTGGCGATGTTGTGACCGACCGTGTTGAGGGCGACGCGGGTCGCGCTCAGCGCGGAGAGGGCGGTGTCGAAGCCGAAGGCCATGGATCCCTCCTCAGGCTTCGCGCCAGACGCGGGACGGGCCGGCGGCGGTCTCCACGCGCGCGCCGTCGGCGGCGTACGACGCGGCGGGCGGCGCGCCGCCGAGGAGCACGTGCAGGAACGCGCGGTTGAGCTCGAGGCCCTGGCGCACGAGCGCGTGGTTGCGGCGGTTCTGCGCCGACACCTCCTTGAGCAGCCCGGCGAGCTTCAGCGCGGCGGCCTCCATCGCGGGGCGCTCGTCGGCGGGGGAGTGTTCGACCACCATGCGCAGCGTGAGGTCGTCGACCGGCGTGCGGAGCTTGCGGCCCACGGTCTGCATGACGCGTCGGCGCACCCGCGTCATCTCCTCCATGCGCGCGCACAGCGGCTCGGCGGAGACGAGGATCTCCCGCAGCCCGTCGAAGTCCTGCTTCGCGAGGAGGCGCTCCTTGCGGCGCAGGACCTCGAGGGCCTCCGCCTGCACCGCGGCCTCGTCGTCGAGGTACGCGCGGAGCTGGACGAGGTCGGACCCGAGCAGGGCGGTGCGGGTCTCGGCGGCGGCGACGTTCATGGGATCTCCTGGGCCGCGGGCGCGGCGAGGCCGGGCTCGCCGGCGGAAGCGGGGGATTCGAGGCGGAGGCGGAGGGCGGCCCCGAGGCCGAAGCCGCCGTTGCGGGCGAGGTCTTCGCCAAGGGTGCGTTCGAGGAGGCCGTCGTAGACGTCGGCGCCGGACGCCGCGCCGAAGAAGCTGCCGGAGGGCAGCGTCTTGCGCATCTCCGCGAGGAGCATCGAGGCGAAGAGGCCTTCGACCTTCTCGGCGGCTTCGGCGGGCTTGAGGCGGCGAAGGGCGTCGGCGTCGTCGAGCGCGCCGGGTGCGAGCCGCGCGACGGGCGCGGCGCCGAGCGGGCCGTCGATCATTGGATCACCAGCTCCGCGTGGACCAGCCCGTTCGCCTTCAGGTTCTGAAAGACGACGATGAGGTCGCGCGGCGTGAGGCCGAGCGTGTTGAGCGCCTTCGCCACTTCGGCGGCGGACGTCGCGCCCGGAAGCGGTCGCAGCTCGGTGCCGCGCTGCTCGATGCGGACCTGCGACTGCGGCGTGACGACGGTGGTCCCTTCGGCGAGCGGGTTCGGCTGGGACGTCTGCGGCGTCTCCTGGATGGAGACCGCGAGGCTGCCGTGGGCGACGACGCCGGGAAGGATGGTGACCGAGCCGCCGATGACGATCGTCCCGGTCGCCGAGTCGATCACGATGCGGGCCGGCGGATCGACCTTCACCTCGAGGCGGCCCAGCTCGTCGAGGAGCATCACCGGTTCGTGGCGGCGCTGGGCGGGGACGCGGACGTCGACGGTCTGGCCGTCGACGGCCCGCGCGAGGCCGGGCGCCAACCCGTTCACCGCCGCCGCGAGGTTGGCCGCGGTGGCGTACGACGCCTGGCGCAGCTTGAGGCGCAGCGTGCCGTCGCGCGTGAGAAGGCGCTGCGGCACCTCCTTCTCCACCTTCGCGCCGTCGACGACGCGCCCCGACGTCGGATGGTTGAGCTTCTCCTTCGAGCCGCTGGCGCCCGACGCGGAGACGCCGGCGTTCACCGGGCCCGCGGCGATGGCGTAGACGACGTTCGGGTCCGGCCCGGTGAGCTGCATCTCCAGCAGGCGGCCGCCGAAGAGGCTCTTCGCCTTGCCGATCGACGAGACGTTGACGTCGATGCGATCGCCCTTGCGTTTGAACGGCGGAAGGACCGCCTGAACGCTGACGATCGCGACGTTCTCCGCCTGCACTTCCGCGGGCGAGATGTTGATGCCGCGCCGGCGCACGAGATTGGCGATCATCTGGCGCGCGGCGCCGTCGCCGTCGCCGGTGCCGTCGAGGCCGACGACGATGCCGACGCCGGAGAGGAAGTTGTCTTCGACGCCGTCGACGTTGACGATGTCGGCGAGTCGCGCGGTCTGCGCGAGTCCCGCGGCGGCGCAGAGGGCCAGCAAGGCGGCCGAACGGAGAAAGGCGCGGCTCATGATCAGAAGGGCCAGATGAAGTCGAGGAGGTCGCCCAGCCAGCCGCGGTTCGTCGCGTCGGTCAGCGTGCCTGCGCCCTCGTAGGCGATGGAGGCGTTGGCCACCTGCGTGGACCGCACGGTGTTCGAGGCGCTGACGTCGTAGCGGCGCACGATGCCGGTGATGCGCATCGTCTTCGTCTCGCCGTCGATGATGATCGTGCGTCGGCCCTCCACGACGAGGTTGCCGTTGGGCTGCATGTCCAGCACCTGCACGGTCAGCGTGGTGGAGAACGACCCTTCCTTGTCGTACTTGGCGTCGCCCTTGAAGTCGCGCGACGCGGAGCCCGCCACGCCCGGCAGCGTGTTGAACGCGTCGGGCAGCACGTTGAAGCTCGTCAGCGCGGCGTCGAGGCTCGCGTCGCGCTTTAGTTCGGTGGCCTCCTTGTTCTTCACCGTCTGCTGCTCGACCACGAGGATCGTCAGCAGGTCGCCCACGCCCTGCGCCGTGAGATCGGAGCAGAGCGCGGGGAGCGGGCGGTCCGGATTCCACAGCGACTGCGCGGGGGCGACGAGCGACGCCGCGGCGAGCGCGGCGGCGAGACGGAGGGACGGACGGAGGGACATCAGCGGCTTCCTTCCAAGGCTTCGGGGCCGACGTCGACGGTCGACGCGTCGACCACGCGGGCTTCGAGCCTCTTGTTGGTCTTGAGGTGGACGACCTCGATGCGCTCGCCGGGCGCGCCGGCCTGGAGCGCGCGGCCGGGCGCCGTCACCGACAAC